>JACDCH010000560.1 GCA_013694495.1 Acidimicrobiia bacterium
CCACTCGTGCCAGGCCACGGCCACGCCGTCGGCCGACCACGTGGGGTCGAAGGCGAAGTCGGCCCGGGTGGTGAGCCGGACCGGCCAGGGTCCGTTCGGCTCGAGCGAGGCGACGGCGATGTGGCGCTCGTCGACGACGTAGGCGACCCGGTCGCCCTCGGGCGAGACGGACGGCGCCGCGACGGCGCCGTCGACGTGGGCGCCGACGACGCGCGTCGGCGGCCCGCCCCCGATCGGCTGCCGCCACAGGCCGTCGTCACGGGCGGCGTAGACGAGGCCGCTGCCGTCGGGCAGCCAGTCGAACACGCCACCGCCGTCGGCCCGGGCGGACAGCGGCGCCGGCTCCGTCGAGAGCACCACCTCGGGCCCGCCGGTGGCCGGGACGAGCACGAGATCCGAGCGACCCCGGCTCGTGGCGACGAACGCGACCGTGGCGCCATCGGGAGCGAGGCGGGGCTCGCCGACCACGCGCCCGGCGGCGACCATGGCGGCGGAGACCCGGGGCGACACGGGCGGGCACGCTACTGCCGCACCGAAAGGGCGCTTCCGGGCGGCAGCTAGCTTCACCGCATGGCCAAGCCTGATCGCAACCTCGCCCTCGAGCTCGTCCGGGTCACGGAGGCCGCGGCCATGGCCGCCTCCCGTTGGATGGGGCGGGGCGACAAGCTCGGCGCCGACGGTGCCGCCGTCGACGCGATGCGCACCGTCCTCGACACGGTCCCGATGGACGGGCTCGTCGTCATCGGCGAGGGCGAGAAGGACGAGGCGCCGATGCTCTTCAACGGCGAGCACATCGGCGACGGCACGCCGCCCGAGACCGACATCGCCGTCGACCCCGTCGAGGGCACCACGCTCACCGCCCTCGGCCGGGGCGGCGCCATCTCGGTGATCGCGCTCTCCGAGCGGGGCACGATGTTCGACCCGGGCCCGTGCGTGTACATGGAGAAGATCGCAGTCGGGCCCGATGCCGTGGGCGCCATCGACATCACGCGGTCGGTGACCGACAACCTCAAGGCCGTCGCCGCCGCCAAGGGCGAGTCCGTGCGCGACCTCACGGCCGTCATCCTCGACCGCGACCGCCACGAGGAGCTCATCGCCGAGGTGCGCGCCGCCGGCGCCCGGATCCGCCTCATCCAGGACGGCGACGTCATCGGCGCGGTGTCGACGGCCTGGCCGGCCTCGGGCGCCGACATCCTCTTGGGGATCGGTGGCACGCCCGAGGGCGTCCTGGCCGCGGCGGCGCTGAAGTGCATGGGCGGCGAGATCCAGGGGCGCCTCTGGCCCCGCAACGACGAGGAGCGGGCGGCGGCCGTCGCCGCCGGCTACGACCTCGACGAGGTGCTCACCACCGACCGCCTCGTCCAGGGCGACAACAGCTTCTTCTCCCTCACCGGCATCACCGACGGCGAGGTCGTACAGGGCGTGCACTACGACAGCCGGGGCTGCACCACCCAGTCGCTGGTGATGCGATCGCGCTCGGGCACCGTCCGCCAGGTCAACGCCCGCCACTCGCTGGCGAAGCTGCGCGACTACAGCGACGTCGACTTCCAGTAGCGACCCGCCCACTCGGAGTACCTTTTCGGGAGCGCGGGCGCGCTCGAAGGGGAGAACACATGGACCTCGGCCTCACGCGCCGGCTGGCCCTCGCCACCGTCCTGGCGGTGGCGACGACGCTGCTCGTCCTCGGCGCCGCGCCCTCGCCGGCCGGGGCCAGCAGCCCCGACATCGTGATCAGCCAGGTGTACGGCGCCGGCGGCAACGCCGGGGCCGTGCGCACGCACGACTTCGTCGAGCTCTACAACCGCGGCGCCATTCCGATCGACCTCACCGGCTGGAGCGTCCAGTACTCGAGCGCGACCGGAACCGGGAACTTCGGGACCAACAGCCCCACATCGCTGTCCGGCACCCTCCCCGCCGGCGCGCACTACCTCGTCCGGATGGCCGGCGGCACCAACGGCGCCCCCCTCCCGGCCCCGGATGCCACCGGCACCATCGCCATGGCGGCCGGCGCCGGCAAGGTGGTCGTCGTCCGCCCGGGAGCTCCTCTCGGCCTCGCCTGCAACGGGGGGTCCGACCCCTGCGACGCCGCCGAGACCGCCCGCATCGCCGACCTCGTCGGCTACGGCGGGGCCAACTACTTCGAGACCGCGCCGGCGCCCTCCCCCTCGGCCACGACGGCCATCCTGCGCGGCGCCGACGGCGCCACCGACACCGACAACAACAGCAGCGACTTCGTCACCGGCGTGCCCAACCCCCGCAACTGCGGCGAGGCCTGCGTGGACGCGCCTCCCCCGCCGCCGCTGTGCGAACCGCCGCCGAGTTACGAGATCGCCCAGGTCCAGGGCACCGGCTTCGCGTCGCCCCTCGTCGGGTCCTGCGTCCGCGTCTCCGGCGTCGTCACCGGCGACTTCAACGACGCGTCCGAGCTCGGTGGCTTCTACATGCAGGACGACACGCCGGACACGGACCCGCTCACCTCGGACGGCATCTTCGTGGCCTCCACGACGCCGGTCATCGTCGGCGACCGGGTCACCGTCGACGGCACCGCCATGGAGACGTTCGGCGAGACCCAGCTGACGAGCGCCACCGTCGCCGTCATCGGCACCGGCTCGATCGCGCCGGCCGTCTACGACCTGCCCCGTCCGGCCGGCACCACGTTCGAGCCCGTCGAGGGTGTCCTGCTGACGTTCCCCGAGACGCTGACGGCCACGGAGCACTTCCAGCTGGGCCGCTTCGGCGAGGTCGCCGTGTCGTCCGACGGGCGGCTCTACCAGCCGACCGACCGGGTCGCGCCCGGCCCCGAGGCCCAGGCGATGGCCGCCCAGAACCGGCTGCGCCGGCTCCTGCTCGACGACGGGTCGGCCGTGCAGAACCCGACGACCCTGCCCTACCTCGAGCCCGAGGCGGTGCGCATCGGCGACACGGCCAGCGGGGTCACGGGCGTCCTGGGCTTCGGCTTCAGCTCGTACCGGCTCCAGCCCACGGCCCCGATCGCCTTCGCCCGCACCAACCCGCGCCCGGCGGCCCCCGACGAGGTGGGCGGCGACATCCAGGTGGCCAGCTTCAACGCGCTCAACTACTTCACGACGCTCACCACCGAGAACCGCAACGCCCGGGGCGCGAACTCGGAGGCGGAGTTCGCCCGTCAGCAGATCAAGGAGGTCGAGGCGATCCTCGGGATCGACGCCGACATCCTCGGCCTCATGGAGATCGAGAACAACGGCGACGAGGCCATCGCCAGCCTCGTCGGGGCGCTCAACGAGGAGGCGGGCGCAGGCACCTACGCCTACATCGTCGAACCGTCGCTCAACCCGCCCAACGTGCTGGGCGGCACGTTCGGCACCGACGCCATCAAGGTGGCGATCATCTACCGCCCCGCCGCGGTGACGCCCGTCGGGGCGGCGCAGACGTCGGCCGACCCGATCTTCGACCGCCCGCCGCTCGTGCAGACGTTCGAGCGGGTCGGCGGCAGCGAGCCGGTCACGGTCGTCGTCAACCACTTCAAGTCGAAGAACTGCGGCACCGGCGCGCCGGGCGACGCCGACCAGGGCGACGGCCAGGGCTGCTTCAACGCCCGGCGGGTGCTGCAGGCCGAGGCCCTCGTCGCCCTGCTCGACACGCTGGCCGTGCCGAACCCCCTCGTGATCGGCGACCTCAACGCGTACACCGAGGAGGACCCGATCCACGTCATCGAGGACGCCGGCTACGTCGGGCTCTCCGAGCAGTTCATGGCCGACGACGACCGTTACAGCTACGTGTTCGACGGCTTCTCGGGCGAGCTCGACCACGCCCTCGCCGGGCCCGACCTCGTCGACAACGTCACCGGCGCCACCATCTGGCACATCAACGCCGATGAGCCCCTGATCCTCGACTACAACCTCGACTTCGGCCGCGATCCGAACCTGTTCGAGGCGAACCCCTACCGCACGTCCGACCACGACCCGCTCATCGTCGGGCTCGACCTGCGGGCCGACTCCGTGCCGGCCGCGCCGGTGGTGTCGGTGGTGGCCGGCTGGAACGCAGCCACTGTCACCTGGGAGGCGCCCGACGACGGCGGGCAGGCGATCACCGGCTACGAGCTGCGGGTGCTGCAGGGCACGACGGAGGTCGCGTCGGCCAGCGTCGGGCCCGACGTCCGCTCGCACACGTTCGGCGACCTCGACAACGGTGTCACCTACCGCTTCGAGGTCGTGGCCACGAACGGCCTCGGCGCCGGGCCCGCCGGCGCCGCCACCGCCCGCCCGTTCGAGCCGCCGCTCCGCCAGCACGTCGACCTCGATGCCGAGGCCGCGTGCCCCGGCTTCACGGTCACGAACAGCAACGCCTACCCCGTCGGCTTCGAGTGGACCGCAGCCAGCGGCCACGGTTCCGGCGTGGTGGCGGCGGGCGAGACCGTGGTGGTCGCCGACGCCGGGCCGCAGCGCTGGAACGTGCTGCTGCTCTTCGCCGGCCACCGCCTCCAGGACGCCGAGCTGGCCCGCTGCCGCTGAGGCGCTGCTGCCAGTGGTCCCGGTCGTAGTTCGTGGAGCACGGGATTCAATGAAGCGACTGTCAAATGGGCGGCTCGGACCCGCGGTCGCTACTGGCCGAGCGACCAGCGCAGCGCGGGCGGATCGACCCGGGCGCAGCGAGGACCGCCGCGCTCGTCGGTGAGGTCCACCTCCGCGACGAGCGGCGTGCCGGCCGCGTCGGCGGCTCGGACGAGGGCCGGGTCAACCCGGCCGAGCATCAGCTTCGCCCGTCGGAACATCGCGAACGAGCCGTCGTCGCCCACCGTCCCCCACGTGAGGTAGACGAACCGCTCGCCCCGCTTGCCGTGCACGGCCTGTCCTCTGAAGTCGAGGCCGTCCTCGGTCTCCAGCACCCGAACGTCGACGTCCCACGCCGCGCCGCGAGCATCGCCCCGCACGAGCCCGACCGGCTCTCGGCCCTCCTGCACGGCGACGTGGACGTTCTCACGGACCTCGCCGGCCGACAGGCACGGGAACCCCGCGCCCGGCAGGTTGTGGCCCCGGATGGCGATACGCATCCCACCATCCTGCCCTGCCCGCCCGCTCGGGCCCGAGGTCAGCCGGCG
>JACDCH010000565.1 GCA_013694495.1 Acidimicrobiia bacterium
GCGCCGGGCCCGCGAGCTGGCGGCCCAGGTCGCGACCCGCCTGCGGGCGCCCGGTGCCGACGCGCCGGTGGTCGCCTTCCTCACGCCGCGCGACTGGGCGGCCCACGTGCAGTGGGAGGCGGTGATCGGCCAGGCGCTCCGCGTCCGAGGGGCCGACGTCCGCTTCATCACGTGCGGCGGTGGCTTGGAGATCTGCGACCGGGCGAACACGTGGGAGGCGCCGCCGATGCCCTGCACCTCGTGCAGCGGCTACGTCGGTCGGTCGCTGCGGGCCCACGGCTTCGCCCCCCAGGAGCTGGCCGAGGGATGGGAGGGCGACGACGGGGGGGCCTGGCCCGAGCTCGACGCCATGACCGTCGGTGACCTCGTCGGCGCCCGTGACGGCACGCTGCCCCTCGGCGCCCTCGTCGACATCCCGGTGAAGTGGTTCCTCATGAGCGCGACCCTGGAGGACGACCCGCTGGCCGGCCTCACGAACCGCGCCTTCCTGCGCTCGGCCCGCCGGATCGCCCGCTCCCTCGACGCCGCCCTCGACCGCATGGCCCCCGACGTCGTGGTGCTGTGCAACGGGTTCTTCCTGTTCGAGGCCATCTGCTGGGAGCTGTGCCGCCAGAAGGGCATCGACGTCGTCACCTACGAGCGGGCGATGATCAAGGAGACGCTGATCTTCCGTCGGGGCGGGCCGGCCTGCCTGTTCGACCTGGGCGACGCCTGGGACACCTGGAAGGACGTCCCGCTCACCACCGACGAGGCCGCCGTCCTCGACTCGTACCTGGCTGACCGCCAGCTCGGTCTCCAGACCATCGACCGGTACTGGAAGGACCCGCGCTTCGTCGCCCCCGACCGCACCGGCGCGGGGCGGATGGTGGGCCTGTTCACGAACCTCACGTGGGACTCGGCGGTGATCGGCCAGCAGGTCGCGTTCCCGAGCATCCAGCACTGGGTCAGGGCCGCCATCGAGTGGTTCGCCGAGCACCCCGAGCACGAGCTCGTCGTGCGCATCCACCCGGCCGAGGTCAAGCTCCCGGGCAAGCAGACGAGGGAGCCGCTCGAGCCCCACATCCGGGCCGCCTTCCCGACGTTGCCGGCGAACGTCAGGGTGCTGTCCGCTGACGACCCGACGAGCTCGTACCCGCTCATGGCCGCGTGCGACGGCGGCCTGGTGTTCACCTCGACCACCGGGCTCGAGCTGGCCATCGCGGGCAAGCCGGTGATCGTCGCCGGGCAGTCGCACTACCGGGGTCGGAGCTTCACCGTCGACGCCGAGGGCCCGGAGGACTTCGCCGCGAAGCTGGCCGCCGTCGTGGCCGATCCGGCGGCGTTTGCCCCCGACCCCGAGCTCGTCCGCCGATATGCGTACCTCTTCTTCTTCCGGGCGCCGGTGAAGGTGTCGTGGGTCGAGGAGCACGTGCTCGGCCTGGCCCGCATCAACATCCGCGACATCGACGAGCTCGCCTCGGGTCGCGACCCCGAGCTCGACCGGGTGTGCGACCTCGTCCTCGGCTCCCACGAGGTCGCCTGAGTCTCTTCGCCGTCACTCGCTTCGCTCCGTTCCGGCGAGTGTTGTGGCCCTCGCTCCGCTCGGTCGTTGCGGTCCTCGGCCGACTTCGTCGCCCTGCGGCCGATACCTGGGGGCTCCGCCCCCAGACCCCAAGCGCCTCCGGCGGGCGACAGGCGCGTCGGCACGACCCCGTTGTTCTTCCGCAAGTCCTGAGGGTCCGCCGGCGGCGCCGCCGTCGAGGCCGGCTCAGGCCTCGTGGTGCAGCACCCAGGCCCCGACGCGCTCCTGCGGGTCGGGGTGGAAGGTCGAGCCGTGGTGGGAGAAGCTGCGCTTGGCGACGAGCACGAAGTCGGAGCGGTCGGTGAACAGCGTCGAGTAGTCCGCCTTGTAGGTCACGAGCCCGGGCACGTGGTGGTAGGGGCGCTCGGTCGGGGCGGGCGGGTCGAAGTCGTGGATGAGCACGAAACCGCCCGGGGTTAGCACCCGGCGGGCCTCGGCGATCGCGGCGTGGAGCAGGGCGCGGTCGACGAGGTACAGGCAGAAGCCGAACAGCACGACCTCGAAGGACCGGGCCGGGAACGAGAGGCGCTCGGCCGTGCCCACGGTGAGGGCCACCCCCCGGTGGCGCCCGGTGCCGGCGGCCACCGCGGCCGCGGAGGGGTCGATGCCCCAGCCCGAGCAGCCGGTGCGGTCGACCAGCTCACGCAGCCGGCTGCCGTCGGCGCTGCCGATCTCCAGCACCCGGTCGCCCGGCCCGAGGAACTCGACGAACAGCTCGTTCGCCGGCGACGGGGCGCCGGCGCCCAGCGCGGACCGGTTGCGGCGGAACCACTCGTCGCCCTCGCCGCGGACGAACGTGGCCCGCTGGCCGTCCTCAGCCATCGGCACGGGTCGACGCTTTCGCACGGCGAGGCCGACCTGCCAGGGTGATCGGCGCGCCATGACGTCCCAACGCTCCGCTTCCACGCTGCCGGCTGCGGGTCGGCGGCTCGTCCTGCGGCCCGACCACGGCCCGGGCGTCGGCGTCGGTCACGTGGTGCGGGACCTCGCCCTCGCGCAGGCCTGGCGGGACCTCGGCGGGTCGGCCGCGGTGGCCACCGC
>JACDCH010000107.1 GCA_013694495.1 Acidimicrobiia bacterium
AGCGTCGCCCCGAGCGGCCGGATGGCGGCGCCGACCACGTCGAGCAGCGCGGTGCGCTCGCCGGCGTCGAGGGCGGCCGCTTCCCCGGTGGTGCCGGCGACCACGACCGTCCCGACGCCCGCCTCCACGACCTGGGCCGCCAGCGCAGCGGTGGCGCCGATGTCGACGGCGAGGTCGTCGTCGAACAGCGTCACCAGCGCGACGGCGACCCCCGTGAACGGCGGCGGTGCGCTCCCCGGCATCTCGCCGTCGTACTACACCCTGGGGTCAGCGGAAGGCGGGGATGACCTCGCGGCCCATGAGCTCGATGGTCTGCATGACCTTGTCGTGCGGGATCTTGTACGGGTTGACGAGGCAGAGGAGCAGGTCAACGCCGGCCTCCTCGTAGCGCGTGCACGTCTCGAGGCACTCCTCGGGGGTGCCGAGGACGCAGGCGCCGGTCTCGGCGAGGTACTCGAGGCTGAGCAGGTCGAGCATGCCTTCGGCGTCGAGCTTGGCCAGGTCGGCCGAGTAGGCGTAGGTGCCGAGGTCGCCCTTCAGGTCGGCGATGTAGCCGGCGACGTCGCCGATCATCCGGGCGCCCTGGGCCGGGTACCACTCGAACGACTCGCGGGCGGTGGCCCACGCGTCGTCGCGGTCGTTCGAGCAGACCGCCATCGTGAACGTGGCCGCCTCGTCGTGGACGTACTTGCCGATCGGCGTCGTACAGCGCCCGACCGCCTCGCGGTACACGTCGATCTTGGCCTTGACCTCCTCGGGCGGGACCCCCACCGCGAACGAGCACAAGCCGAGGCCGAGCTCGCCGACCTGGCGATGGCCGTCCTCGCTGCTCGTCGCGCCCCACAGCGGCGGGTGGGGTTGCTGGATCGGCTTCGGCTGCACCCGGCGCCGGGGCATCGACCAGTACTTGCCGTCGAACTCGTGGTACTCGTTCGTCCAGCAGCCGACGACGTGCTCGATCGCCTCCTGCCACATGGCGCGGGTCTCGGCCGGGTCGATGCCGAAGCCCTCGAGCTCGGCCCTCGTGGCGCTGCGGCCGGTGCCGACGTCGACCCGGCCATTCGAGATGAGGTCGAGAACGGCGGCGGCCTCGGCGGTGCGGACGGGGTGGTTGTAGGGCTTGGGCATCAGCCGGACGCCGAAGCCGAGGCGCATGCGCTCGGTGAGGGCGGCGATGGCGCCGTAGAGGACCTCCGGGTTGGAGCAGTGCGAGTACTCCTCGAGGAAGTGGTGCTCGACCGTCCAGAACGCGTCCCAGCCCCACTTCTCGCCGGCCACGGCCTGCTCCAGCGTGTGCTGGTAGGCGAGCCGCTCGCTGTCGGGTCCCCACGGGCGGGCGACGGGGATCTCGTAGAACAGGGCGAAGCGCATCGGTCGGCTCCTTCAGTCGAGGCCGCGGACGAGGTGGTCGCGGACGAACGTGCGGATGGCGGTGGGGTCGGTGAGGTCGATCGAGGCGCTCGGCATCACCGCGAACGAGAGCAGGAGGCGCACGATCCACTCGCCCGCCCGGCGCCGGTCGAGCTTCGGGCGCACCTCGCCGCGTACCTCGGCGGCGCCGAGGTACGGGTCCCAGAATTCGACCCAGGCCTCGACGAGGTGCGGCGAGCGGGCCGACAGGATCGTGGCCAAGAGCTCGTCGTCGCCACGCTCGGAGTGGGTGACGATGAAGACGGCCGCCTCGCCCACCTGGGCCGCGAGCGTGCGGCGCCGGGCCACCTCGGACTCGCTGCTGGCGACAAAGGCGCGGGCCAGCCGGGCGGTCACCGCCTCGATCAGCGCGTCGCGGTCGGTGAAGTGGTTGTAGACGGTGGCCCGGGACACGCCGGCGGCCACGGCGACGTCGTTCATCGAAACGCGCCGCAGCCCGACGGTGGCGATGCACCGGCTGGCCGCATCGAGGATCCGCTCGGCGCTGGTTGCGAGGATGGGCTAGACACTTGGACAACTTTCATCCAGTTGTCAAGTAGTTCGCCGGGGGGCGCCATGGGTCGGTTCGACGGGAAGACGGTGGTCGTGACGGGCGTGTCGTCCGGCATCGGGCGGGCGACGGCGCACCGGCTCGTGTCCGAGGGCGCCACCGTGGTCGGCGGCGACGTCGCCCCGCCGGCGGAGGAGCCGGCGTTCAGCTTCGTCCCCGTGGACATCACCGACGAGGCCGGCGTCGACGCCCTCTTCGCAGCGGCGGACGAGCACGGGCCCCGGCTCGACGGCGTCGTGCACGCCGCGGGCGTGGCCGGCGGCGGTCCGGTCCACCTGCTCGAGACCGCGGAGTGGGACCGCGTGCTCGGCATCAACCTCACCGGCACGTTCCTCGTGCTGCGGGCGGCGCTGCGGCGAATGGTCGAGCAGGACCGGGTCGACGGCGAGCGGGGGTCGCTCGTCACGCTGGCGAGCATCGAGGGCCTCGAGGGCACGGCCGGCGGCAGCGTGTACAACGCGTCGAAGGGCGGTGTCGTGCTGCTGACCAAGAACGTGGCCATCGACTACGGCCTCCGGGGCATCCGGGCCAACGCCATCTGCCCCGGCTTCATCGACACGCCGTTGACGATGGACGTCTTCGGGATGGAAGGCATGGAGGAGCCGTTCGCCGCGATCACGCGCGAGCACAAGCTCGGCCGGAGGGGGCAGCCCGAGGAGATCGCGGCCACGGCCGCCTTCCTGCTCTCGCCCGATGCGTCCTTCGTCACCGGCCAGGCGATCGCCGTCGACGGCGGCTACAGCGCCGGCCGCGACCACCACGTCGTCGAGCTCATGGGGCTCGGCCCCGGCTGAGTTTCGCCGTCACTCGCTCCGCTCCGTTCCGGCGAGTGTCGTGGCCCTCGCTCCGCTCGGTCGTTGCGGTCCTCGGCCGACTTCGTCGCCCTGCGGCCGATGTCTGAGGGCTCCGCCCCCAGGCCCCCAGCGCCTCCGGCGGTCGACAGGCGCGTCGCGACGCGGCTGCGACGCGGCCGTTGCCTGCAATCCGTCCGCAGGTCCTGAGATGGAGTGGGCCCGGACCGCCCCGGCGCAGCCTCCTCGCCGGGCCCGGAATCGACTGGAGACGCAGGAAGGACCTGCGGGCCCGTGACCCTCGATCGCAATCCGTCCGCAGGTCCTGAGCCCGGCTATGCGCTCCGGCGGGTCGGCAGTTCGACCACCTCGCCCGCCTGCCGCACGGGACGGCGGGTGGCCCGGGCCCACCGCGGCGGCCACCCGTTGCACGGCGGCAAACAGCACGGCGAGCTCGTCGGGGACCGGGTCGAGCAGCGTGTCGTGATGCGCCTTCGGCACGACGAGCGTGTGCCCGACGAACACGGGCCGGATG
>JACDCH010000002.1 GCA_013694495.1 Acidimicrobiia bacterium
CCTCGGTGGCGGCCGCCGCCGGCGTCGGGTGGTCGGCCACCGCCACGCCGTCCTCCGCGAACACCACGGTGCGGGCGCGGCCGATGTGGGCAACCTCGATCCGCACCGATCGTGCGTCGGTCGACGACAGGTGGAGGCCGACGTCGTCGCCGGCCTCGACCGATTGCGGCCAGCAGTACCCCGTCGCCGTCGCTCGTGCCATCGGCGGAAGCTACCGATCGGTGCCTCTCCGCGGCTCAGGCGAGGGCGCTCGCGATCCGCTCGGCGTCGGTGCGCAGCAACCCCAGGTAGGTCTCCGCCCCCGAGCCCGGCTCGCCGAGGCTCTCGGTGAACAGCTCGACCACCTCCACCGGGTCGTCCCCGCCGACCGCCTCGGCCAGGGCATCGGCCAACTGCGACGACTGCGTCGTCTCGGCGAAGATGGCCGGCACGCCCTGCTCCCGGATGAGGTCGGCCAGCGCGTCGACCCCGGCTGCCGACGCGTCGGCGCTCGTCGACAGCGACGGGATGACGGCCCCGACGACCTCGAAGCCGTAGCGCTCGGCGAAGTAGGCGAACACCTCGTGGTTCGTGACGAGGACGCGCTGGTCGGCCGGGACGGCGGCCAGGATCTCCTCCACCTCGCCGTCGAGCGCCTCGAGGGCGGCGACGTACTCGTCGGTCTGTTGGCCGATGGCGGTCGCGTCGACCCCGTCGATGGCCAGGGCCCGCTCGCCGAAGGCCCGCACCGCCTCGACCATGCGGCTCGGATCCGTCCAGATGTGGGGGTCGTCCTCGATGAGGGCGACCTGGTCGGCGAAGGCGAACACCGGGGTGCCGGCCCCTTCGGCGGTCTCGATGATGTCGAGCATGCCCTCCTCGAACCCGGCCCCGTTGACGACGAGCAGGTCGGCCTCGGCCATCGCGTTGGCCTGGCGGGCGGAGGGGGCGAAGTCGTGGGGGCTGGCGCCGAGGGGCATGACCACCTCGACGTCGGCCTGGTCGCCGAGGACGGCCGTGACCATGTCGCCCACGATGTTCGTCGTCACCACGACGCGGGGCCGCTCGCCGGCGTCGGCGCCGCCCTCGTCGCTGCTGCAACCCGACGCGGCGCCGACGACGACGGCGACAAGAGCAAGTTTGAGAACCAATCTCATCAAGCGGAAACACTAGGGAGGCGCGATCGACGCCGCAAGCGCGCACCGGCGCCCGGCTGCGCTCCACCCCTGCCGAAGGCCCTCAGCTGTAGAGGGCGGCGATCTCGTCGGCGTAGTTCTCGTAGACGACGTTGCGCTTCAGCTTGAGCGTCGGCGTGAGCTCACCCGTGTCCTGGGAGAAGTCGATGGGCAGGATCTCGAAGCGCTTGATCTGGCCCACCTTGGCGTGCCGTGCGTTCACGGTGTCGACCTCGGCCTGGATCATGGCCCGGACCTCGTCGTCCTTGGCCAGGGACTCGAGGTCGGCGGGGCGCCCGTTCTTCTCGGCCCAGGGCACGATCGTCTCGGCGTCGAGGGTGATGAGGGCCACGGGGTAGGGACGGCGGTCGCCGTACATCACGGCCTGCGAGATCCACTGCGACTGACGCAGCTCGCCCTCGATGTTGGCGGGCGTGAGGTTCTTGCCGCCGGCCGTGATGATGATGTCCTTCTTGCGCCCGGTGATCGTGAAGTAGCCGTCGTCGTCGACGCTGCCGAGGTCGCCGGTGTGCATCCAGCCGTCGTCTTCGATCGTCTCCTTGGTGGCCTCGGGGTTGTTCCAGTACTCGCGGAACACGACCGGGCCCCGGATCATGATCTCGCCGTCGTCGGCGATGCGCAGCTCGGTGCCCGGCACCGCCTGGCCGATCGAGCCGAACCGGAACGCGTCGGGCAGGTTGATCGTGCCCAGCGCGGTCGTCTCCGTCATGCCCCAGCCCTCGAACACCGGCGCCCCGGCGGCGTAGAAGAAGCGCAGGATCTCGGGGGCGATGGGCGCGGCGCCGGTGAGGGCGAACCGCATCTCGCCGCCGAACAGCGACCGCACGAAGCCGAACATCAGCTCGTCGGCCGCGGCCAGCACCTGCTCGTCGTCCGCCGAGGGCTCCTCGCCGTCCTGGCGGGCCTGGTGCACCCGGACCCCGGCGTCGATGGCGCGCTCGAACTCGGCCCGGTTGTCGTCGTTCACCATGCCGGTGGCCATCGAGTAGATCTTCTCGAAGATGCGGGGCACCGACGGGAAGAACGTCGGCTTCACCTCGCCGAGCTCCTTCACGATCTTGGAGGCGTCGCCGCCGAAGTAGGCAAGGGTGCCGCCCACCTCCAGCACGTCGGCCTGGATCACCTGGGCGAACACGTGGGCCAGGGGGAGGAACAGGTACACGACGTCGCCCGAGTTGATGATGCCCATCTCGGTCACGAGCTCGCGGCCCACACCGAAGCCGCCGTGGGTGAGCACGACGCCCTTGGGCCGGCCCGTGGTGCCCGACGTGTAGATGATGAGGTAGGCGTCGTCGTTCGTGACCGCGTCGATGCGGGCCAGCAGTTCGCCGTCGTCGAGGCCGGCGCCGCGCTCGGCGATGGACGCCATCGTCGGGAGGTCGCCGGCGTCGCCGTCGATCAGGATGACGTGCTCGAGCTCGGGGACGTCGCCCCGGACCTCCTGCACCTTCGCCACCGCGCCGGCGTCCTCGCAGAACACGGCCTTGGCGCCGGAGTCGCTCAGCACCCAGGCGCACTCGTCGGGCGAGTTGGTGGGGTAGATCGGCACCACGACGGCGCCCGCCGACGAGATGGCGAGGTTGGCGATCGTCCACTCGAAGCGGGTGTTGGCCAGGACGCACACCCGGTCGCCGGCCTCGATGCCGAGGTCGACGAGGCCGGCGGCGAGGTCGTGCACCCGCTGCCACAGCTCGTCGTAGGTGGTGTCGGCCCAGCCGTCGCCCTGCTGGTAGCGGCCTGCGGCCACGCCCTTGTGGCGCTCGGCGTTCTCCCGCGCGATCGCCGCCATGGTGGAGGTACCGGTCGTGCCTTCGTCGATCGATGTCATCGGGCGGTCAGCGTAGGGTCAGCGGCGTGAACCTCGCCGAGAAGACCGACGAGCTGCTCCGGCTGCACACCGATCCCGAGCTCCTTGTCGTCGTCAACGTCTGGGACGTCATGACGGCCAAGATCGTGGCCGGTCAACCGGGGTGCACAGCGATCGCCACCGCCAGCTACTCGATCGCCGCCGCCCACGGCTACCCCGACGGCGAGCACATCCCGCTCGACCTCATGCTCGCCGCCGTCGGCCGCATCGCCGCGGCCGTCGACCTCCCCGTCTCGGCCGACCTCGAGGCCGGCTACGGCGACGCCGGCGAGACCGTGCGGCGGGCCATCGGCGTGGGCGTGGTCGGGGCCAACATCGAGGACGAGATGCGGCCGCTCGCCGAAGCGGTCGCCGCCGTCGAGGCGGTCGTGGCCGCCGGTGCCCGGGAGGGCGTGCCGTTCGTCCTGAACGCCCGCACCGACGCCTTCCTGCGGGCCGGCGACCGCCCCGTCGACGACGTCATCGCCGACGCCATCGAGCGGGGGCGGGCGTTCCTCGCCGCCGGTGCGGCGTGCGTGTTCGTGCCCGGCCTGCTCGACGAGCCCACCGTCGTCCGGCTCGTGGAGGGCATCGGCGAGCGCCGGATCAGCGTGCTGCACCTCCCGGGCAGCGTGCCCCAGGCCCGGCTCGCCGAGCTCGGAGTGGCCCGGGTTTCGTTCGGCGGCGGCATCCAGCGGGCCGTCATGCCCTCCCTCGCGACGCTGGCTGCCGACCTGCTCGGCGGCGGCGCGCTGGGCTGACCGGTGGCCGCTCCGCTCCGCATCGCCAACTGCAGCGGGTTCTACGGCGACCGGCTGGCGGCGGCCCGGGAGATGGTCGAGGGTGGCCCCATCGACGTGCTCACCGGCGACTGGCTGGCCGAGCTCACGATGCTGATCCTGGCCAAGAACCGGCTCCGCGACCCGAGGGCCGGGTACGCCCGCACGTTCGTCACGCAGATGGAGCAGGTGATGGGGACCTGCCTCGACCGCGGCATCAGGGTGGTCACCAACGCCGGCGGGCTGAGCCCGGCCGGGTGCGCCGAGGCCGTGCAGGAGGTGGCCGACCGCCTCGGCCTGGCGCCGGCCATCGCCTACATCGAGGGCGACGACCTCATGGACCGCCTCGACGAGCTGCTGGCTGCCGGCCACCCGCTCGACAACCTCGACACCGGCGAGGCGCTCGGCGACCGGGCCGTGATCACGGCCAACGCCTACCTCGGCGGGTGGGGGATCGTCGAGGCGCTGGGCCGGGGCGCCGACATCGTGATCACCGGGCGCACGACCGATGCCGCCATCGTCCTCGGGCCGGCGGCCTGGCACCACGGGTGGGCTCGCGACGACTGGGACGCGCTGGCCGGCGCCATCGCCGCTGGGCACGTGATCGAGTGCGGCACCCAGGCCACGGGCGGCAACTACTCGTTCTTCACCGAGGTCCCCGGGCTCGAGCACCCCGGGTTCCCGATCGCCGAGATCGCGGCCGACGGGTCGTCGGTCGTCACCAAGCACGACGGCCACGGCGGCCAGGTCTCCGTCGGCACCGTGACGGCGCAGCTGCTCTATGAGATCGAGGGGCCCCGCTACCTCAACCCCGACGTCACGGTCCGCTTCGACACCATCCAGCTCGAGCAGGTCGGGCCCGACCGGGTGGCCCTCACCGGCGTGCGGGGCGAACCGCCGCCGCCGACGTCGAAGGTGTGCGTCAACCTCGTCGGCGCGCACAAGGCGACGCTCACGTTCCTGCTCACCGGGCTCGACATCGACGCCAAGGCCGAGCTGTTCGAGCGGTCGCTGTGGGCGGCGATCCCGGGCGGGCGGGAGGCCTTCGCCGAGACGGAGGTGCGTCTGCTGCGCACCGACCACGACGACCCCGGGAGCAACGAGGCCGCCTTCGCCCAGCTGCGGGTGTCGATCAAGGACCCCGACGAGTCGAAGCTCGGGCGCGGCGTGACGGCCGCCGTCACGGAGCTGGCCCTGGCCAACTACCCGGGCTTCTTCGGCGGGCCCAGCAGCGCCCAGGCCTACGGCGTGTACTGGCCCGCCCTCGTGCCCGCCGAGCTGCTCCACCACGAGGTCGTGCTCGCCGGCGA
>JACDCH010000019.1 GCA_013694495.1 Acidimicrobiia bacterium
CGCACGGGCTCACCGAGCCGGTGATCGGGCCGCCGGCCGCCGAGATCGCCCTCGTCGGCCCGCCGCCCGACGCCCCCCACCCGCCGTGAAGGTGCTCGTCATGGCCGACACGCACCTCGGCCCTTCCCGGCCCAGACGGCGGCTGCCCGACCGGGTCTACGAGCTGCTGGACGGGGTCGACGTCGTGCTCCACGCCGGCGACGTCACCGCTCCCGAAACCCTGCACGAGCTCGCCGGCTTCGCCCCCGTCCACGCCGTCCTCGGCAACAACGACATCGAGCTGAGGCTCCCCGAGCGGACGGTGGTCGACCTCGACGGCGTCGCCGTCGCCATGGTCCACGACAGCGGCCCGAGCACCGGGCGGGCCCACCGCCTCCGGAGCTGGTTCCCCACCGCCGACGTCGTCGTCTTCGGCCACTCGCACCTGCCGTGGCACGAGGTCGACGTCGGCGCCGACGGCCACCGCCAGCTCCACCTCAACCCTGGCTCTCCCACCGAGCGCCGCCTGGCCCCGACCTGCACCGTCGCCCTCCTCGACCTCGCCGCCGGCCGGGTGCGGTCAGCGGAGCTCGTCGACGTCTGAGAGCTGCAGGTCGCTGGGGCTTCGGGCGCAACCGCGACCGGAGGGTGCCAGCTGGACCGTTCGGTCATGTACACACCCTCCGGTTGTCCACGCCGGCCGGGGGCCTCAGTCCGTGGGGAGGTCGATGCGGGCCAGCCAGAGGCCGGGGGCGTCGACCTCGGCGGGCGTCGGCAGCACGTCGGCGCCGGCCCAGAGGCGCTCGAGCCCCTCGGCGCCGGCGCGCTCGACCACGCCGGCGATGAACGAGGTGCCCCGGTCGTAGGCGCCCTGCGTGAGCTGCAGCCCGAGGAGCTGCTCCACGAACCGGTCGGACGCGTCGGCCTCGACCCGGCGCCGGCGCAGCGCCTCGGTGAGCTGAGCGTAACCGCCGATCAGCGAGCTGCCGACGGTGTCCATGACCCAGTCGACGTAGCCGACGATCACGGCGACGAGGGCCTCGAGGCGGGGGAGCAGGTGGCGTTGGGCGTCGGAGCGGATGGCGCCGAGCAGCACCTCGGGATCGGAGAAGCGCTGCTGCAGCTCGACGAGCGAGCTCGGGTCGTCGAGCGACAGCTCGCCGAGGCGCTCGTCGAGCCCGCCGCCCTGGGTGGTGAAGCCGGCGGCGTACTCGGCCAGCAGCTCGTCGAGGGCGTGGCGCACGTGGGGCAGGCCGAGCACGGCGTGATGGGTGATCTCGTGGATGCAGACCCACAGCAGCAGGTCGTCGTGCTGGAGGCTCCACGCCTCGCCGAACTCGGCCAGGTTCGGGGCCACGAGCACGAGCTCGTCGCTCGCCGGGCGGGGGACCGGCAGGTCGTACTGGCCGAAGCTGCGGCGGGCCAGGTGACCGAGCAGCGACCCGGCCATGAGCGACAGGAGCATCGGTGCGGCCGCGCCGACGAGGTGCTCGAGGAAGGCACCCATCGGGTCGGACGGGCCGTCGTCGAGCGGGTCGGCGGGGTCCGACGCAGCCGCTGCCGCCTGCGCCGCCAGCGACGCGGCCAGCTTCTCGAACAGCGGCCGGTAGGCGTCGGTGGAGCCCTGCACCCACTGGGCCCGGGTGACCGGGACCACGGTGACGGGCCGGCCGGTGGTCGACGTGGACAGCCCTGTGGCCTGGCCGACGTGGAGCTCGGCCACTCGCGCCAGCTGCTCCAGCTTGATGCGCTCGAGCGGATCGACGTTGGCCTCGGAGGTGCCACCGGTGGCCAGCTGGAGGGCCATGGCCCGGGCCTGGTCCCACTGGAAGCCGCCCTGGCCCTGGAGCATGCGGGCCAGGTCGCCGAAAAGGCCGAAGCCGGGAACCGGCTCGTCGCCGCCGGAGCCGAAGGGGCCGGGACCAGACATGCGTGGCATCGTACGGCCGTGCCCGTCGATCCACCCCGCGCCCCGGAACCCGGCTGGCCCCCGGAGGGCGACCGCCCCGCCGCCCCCCGGGTCGTGGCGGTCACCTACGGCGACACCGCGCTGGGCGCAGCCGTGGCGGCTGCTCTCGGGTCGGCCGGCGTCGGCACCGTCGTCCCGCTGGCCACGGCCGACCTGCTCACGCGCGACCTCAAGGCCGACCTCGTCGGCGTCGACGCCCTGGTCCACCTGGCCTCGACCTCGAC
>JACDCH010000025.1 GCA_013694495.1 Acidimicrobiia bacterium
GCCGTGGCGCTCGCCGCCGCCGCCGAGCCGGGCCACGGGCCCCGCCGCCTCATGCTCGGCGGCACCTTCCTCAGCTGGCGGGCGTTCGGGGCCCTCTGCGACGAGCTCACCGGCGTGCGGGCGAGGAAGGTCCCGCTCCCGCGACCGGTCATCCTCGGCTTCGGCAGCGCGCTCGACCTCGTGCGGCGGGTGCGGCCGGTGGGCTACCCCCTCACCCGCGACGCGGCCGAGATCATGGTGACGATGGTCCCCACCGACGACCGGCCCACCCTCGACGCACTCGGCATCGCGCTGCGCCCCGTCCGCGAGACCGTCGAGGACGCCCTGCGGTGGCTGGCGGCCGCGGGCCACCTGAGCGCCGGCCACGCCGGGCGGCTCGCACCCTCCGCCTGAGCCCCGCGGGACGGGGAGGTCAGCGGGGCGTGAGGTGGAAGACGCGCAGGTCGCGCCCGGAGCGGTCGACGTAGGCGTCGTAGCTGGGCCACATCGCGGTGAGGCGGGGCCAGACGGCGGCCTTCTCGTCGGCGTCGAGGAGGCGGGCGACGACGGGGATCGTGCGCCGCCGGTGGACGACCGTGGCCTCGGGGTGGGCCAGGAGGTTCGTCGACCAGGCCGGGTGGTAGCCCTGCCCGAAGTTGGACCCGACGAGGTAGAAGCCGTCGCCGTCGGGCAGGCAGGCCAACGGCACCTCTCGGCGCAGGCCGGACTTCGCCCCGGTCGTGGTGAGCATCACCGTCGGCACCATCACCGACGACGGCGTGAACCGGCCGCCGGTGACCCGGTGGGCGACCTTGTCCATCCGGGGCGCGACCACCTTCATCACCCTGGCGAACCGGGCATTGCTCCCCAGCTTCTGCATCACCCGCCCCGGCATCACGCCCCCGCGAGGACGGCGACGGCGGCCGCGAGCACGGCGTCGCGCTCCTCGACGGCGTCGCCCCCGTCGTCGTCGGTGTCGCTGATCGACGCCCGGGCGTAGACGAGGAACTGCCCGGACGAGACGAGCACGGTGTCCAGCCCGAAATCACCGAACTCGGTATCGAGGGTGAGGGCCAGCGCCGCCGAGCGGTCGCCGAGATCGGGCCCCGGTCCGGCCTCGACGTCGACGTCGAGCTCGCTGTCCGAGTCCACCGACCCGTCGCGCACGCAGTCGGCGACGTCGTCGGCCGCAGCGGCGTCGACGATGGCGGCGGCGGACGCCTCGAAGGCGATCACGGCCAGCCCGACGTCGGCCTCGTTCCTGAACACGATCGGGTCGGGATCGGCCGCCTCGCCCGGGGCCTCGACGCCGGCTTCGTCGGCGATGCAGCCGAGCCACTCGTCGAGCTCCTCGGCGAATCGGTCGACGGCGTCGGGGTCGTCGTCGTTCTGGTCGCCCTCGTCGCCGGCCGCCTCGAGCGCGGCATCGGCCCGGTCGTCGGCCGCGCTCTCGTCGAGCAGGCCGCCGTCGTCGCCCCCGAGCACGAGGAAGCCGACGACGCCCAGGGCGAGCACGCCGAGGAGGATGGCGATCGGCACCACCGGGCCCCGGGCCCCGCTGCGGGCCGGGCCCTCCGAGGCCGACGGCCCCGGCGGCGGCGCGCCGGGCACGAGCGGGTCGATGGAGGATGTCGTGCCGTCGGACACCTGGTCGGTCCACGTCGTGCCGTCCCACCACCGGAGCGCGGCGCGGCCCTGCGGATCGGGGAACCACCCGGCCGGCTGCCCGTCGGTCGTCACCCGCGCCCCGCTTCGAGCCGATCGAGCATCGCTCGCATGGCGTCCTCGACCAGGTCGGCGTCGAGCTCACCCGCTTCGGCGGTGACCTGCAGCACGATGCCGAAGCGACCGTCGACCAGGACGATGTGCTGCTCGGACTCGACGCCGACGATCGTGTCGCCGGCGGTGATCTCGATCTCGAAGCGCAACGACGACGACACCGCCCCGTCGACCTCGACCGCGGGATCGATCTCGTCGATGCCCTGGAGCTCGGCGTCCTCCTCGAGCTGCGCCGCGAACTCCTCCTCGACGCAGTCCCGGTAGGCGTCGTCGGACAGGGCGTCGAGGATCCGGGTGGGCACCTCGCCCGAGCGGAAGGCGGTGATCTGGGCCCGGATCGACGCGGCCTCGGTGTCGAACTGCACGGGGCCGGCCTCGGCGGTGGTGAGCTCGTCGACGGTGTCGCGGTCGATCCCGAGCAGCTCCTCGTTGCAGACCTCCGTGGCGCTGTCGTCGTCCTCGTCGTCGTCGGCCTCGGTCTCCTGGAACCCGTCGGGCAGGTCGTCGAGCGTGAGGATGGCGTCGTCGACCAGCTCGGCATCGGCCGCGGGATCGACGTCGTCGCCGCCCGACAGCAGGAGGAACGCGGCGACCGCGCCGCCGACGACCACCAGCGCCAGCAGGAGCAGCGGGAGCTTGCTCCCGGACCGGCCGGCGCCCGACGGAGGTGCATCGGTCGGCGGGGCACCGGGCGACCCGAACGCAGGATCGACCGACGTGGTCGTGCCGTCGGACACCTGGGCCGTCCACGCCGACCCGTCCCACCACCGCAGCCGGAACCGCCCCTCCGGATCCGGTTGCCACGAGCCCGTCGGCTGATCGCTCATCAGCAGGAAGGTACGGCACGCGAAGGGGCCGGCCCCGGAGGGCCGGCCCGACGCTTCAGCGCTTGCCTCTCGGCGGAGCGGACGGCCTAGTAGTCGTCCATCCCGGGCATCCCGCCGCCGGCGCCGCCGTCCTTCTCGGGCTTGTCGACGATCACGGCCTCGGTGGTGAGGAACAGGGCCGCGATCGAGGCTGCGTTCTGCAGCGCCGAGCGGGTCACCTTCGTGGCATCGATCACGCCGGACTTGAACAGGTCCTCGTAGTCGCCGGTGGCGGCGTTGAGGCCGAACGAGCCCTCGAGCTCCTTGATCTTGGCCACCACGACCCCGCCCTCGAGGCCGGCGTTGAGGGCGATCTGCTTGATCGGCTCCTCGACGGCCTTGGCGATGATCTTGGCGCCGGTGGCCTCGTCGGAGTCGAGCTTGGCGGCGGCCTCGAGCACGGCCGCCTGGGCCCGGAGGAGGGCCACGCCGCCGCCGGGCACGACGCCCTCCTCGACCGCGGCCTTGGTGGTGCTCACCGCGTCCTCGATGCGGTGCTTCTTCTCCTTGAGCTCCACCTCGGTGGCCGCGCCGACCTTGAGGACGGCGACGCCGCCGGACAGCTTCGCCAGGCGCTCCTGCAGCTTCTCCCTGTCGTAGTCGGAGTCGGTGTTCTCGATCTCGGACTTGATCTGGGCGATGCGGCCCTTGATGTCGTCGTCGGAGCCGGCGCCGTCGACGATGGTGGTCTCGTCCTTCGTGACGGTGATCTTGCGGGCCCGGCCGAGCAGGTCGAGGGTGGTGTTCTCGAGCTTGAGGCCGACCTCTTCGCTGATGACCTGGCCGCCGGTGAGGATGGCGATGTCCTGGAGCATGGCCTTGCGGCGCTCGCCGAAGCCCGGGGCCTTGACGGCGACCGACTTGAACGTGCCCCGGATCTTGTTGACGACGAGCGTGGCCAGGGCCTCGCCCTCGACGTCCTCGGCGATGATCACGAGGGGCTTGCCGCCCTGCATGACCTTCTCGAGGAGCGGCAGCACGTCGCGGACGGCCGAGATCTTGGACGAGACGATGAGGACGTACGGGTCCTCGAGGACCGCCTCCATCCGCTCGGGATCGGTGACGAAGTAGGGCGAGATGTGGCCCTTGTCGAAGCGCATGCCCTCGGTGAACTCGAGCTCCATGCCGAAGGTGTTGCTCTCCTCGACCGTGACGACGCCGTCCTTGCCGACCTTGTCGATCGCGTCGGCGATGAGCTCGCCGATCTCGCGGTCGCTGTTGGCGGAGATGGAGGCGACCTGGGCGATCTGCTCCTTGTCCTCCACGTCGCGGGACTGCGACGTGAGGCTGGCGACCGCCGCCTCGACGGCGACCTCGATGCCCCGCTTCAGGGACATGGGGTTGGCACCGGCGGCCACGTTGCGCAGGCCCTCGTGGACCATGGCCCAGGCCAGCACGGTGGCGGTGGTGGTGCCGTCGCCGGCGACGTCGTCGGTCTTCTTGGCGACCTCCTTGACCAGCTCGGCCCCGATCT
>JACDCH010000339.1 GCA_013694495.1 Acidimicrobiia bacterium
AGTCCGCGGCGACCGCCGTGGCCGCGAGTGGCGGACGGACTGCGGCCCGCCCCAAGCGCGCGGCCGGCGCCGGTGCGGCAGCCGTCGGATCCGGCTCCGTCACGGTGCCCATGCAGGGCACGATCGTGAAGGTGCTCGTCGAGGTCGGCCAGGTGGTCGAGCAGGGCCAGCCCCTCGTCGTGCTCGAGGCGATGAAGATGGAGAACAACGTCGCCGCCGACAAGGCCGGCACCATCACCGAGATCAAGGTCGTCCCCGGGCAAGCCGTCGCCAACGGCGACATCGTCGCCATCATCGAGTAGTCGCTCCTGCGGCGAGCCGCAACTGGTGTGCAGCAACCGGACCGAAGCGTCCGGCTCCTGCACTTCAGTCGAGCAGCCGGCGAGTGGTGTGCAGCAACCGGACCGAAGCGTCCGGTCGCTGCACGTCAGTCGAGCACCTCGGGGTCGAGCACGAGCGCGTGGGTGAGCTCGGCGGGCACTTCCAGCGTGCGCTTCACCAAGTCGACGACGGCGTCCGGAGCGTGGACGAGGTGCACCCAGGTGAAGCGGAGCGGCCGGAGGCCATGGGCCACGACCTCGTTGTCCCGCCATCGGTCGCGATCGAAGTCCGCGAGGCGAGCGTGCCAGCGTCGTCCGTCGAGCTCGATCACGAGCCGGTTCCTGCGGTCGAGCAGGTCCACCCGCGCTGTCCCTCCCTCGCGCCACTTCAGCCTCACTTGCCGTTCGAGCTGCAGACCAGGAACCCGCTCGAGGAGCGGCATCGCGAGCGCCTCCAGCTCCGATTCGGGCGGTTGCCAGGCACCGTCACGGCGTTCCGAGGTCAGCGCCCGGAACAACGGCCCTCCCTTCCGTCGGGCGCCCGCGTAGAACCGGATCCGCTCGTCCAGGTCATCGACCGAGAGCCGCTTCGTGAGCAGTTGGTCGTCCATGGCCCGCTCGAGCGCCCATGGCGACGTCAGGGACGCGAGGTCGGAGAGCGTCTGCGCGACCGTCGTGACGCGCCATCCGTCGACCTTGGTGAGCTTCGCCCCGGCGTAGCGGTGGGTGATGGCGACCTTCGAGCGGCAGGTCACCGTGAGCGGGACGACGATCTCCGGGCGTCCGGGCCGGAAGCCGGGGAAGGAGTGGACGACCGCGGCCGACCGTCCGCCGACGGCGGCGTCGTGCGTCCCGAGCAGGGCAATCATGAGCTGCCGCTCCCAGGTGCCAGGCCACCCCGGCAGCCCGTACACGGACGTGTCGAGCTTGACCCAGTCCCCCGCCCCCAAGCGGCGACCGATGAACCGCTCGGACGCGCCCGCCGCGAACGCCTGCTGGCGGCCGAACGCACCGCGCTGGCGCTTGGCGATCGCCAGGATCGCCTCGTCCACCACGGTCGTCCTCATGCGATTGCGCGGACTGATGTGCAGCAACCGGACCGAAGCGTCCTGTTCCTGCACACCAGTCGCAGATGGGCTGGGATGCGGCGGTCAGGGGAGCTTGAGGTCCTTGGGGAGGCGGGTCCGGGCCCAGCGGAGGGCGTCGTGGGCGAGGGCGGGGTGGAAGCGGAGGCGGCGGAGGTGGGCCTCGACGTCGCCGGGGGTCTCGCCCAGCTGCAGCAGGGTGAGCGCCAGCGTGCGCGACCGCTCGCGGAGCACGGGCAGGCCGGGGGCCCGTTCGGCCTCGGCCCGCCAGTGGTCGTGGGCGAGGCGCAGGGGCGCCGGCAGCTTCGTGACCTGCGTGCGGCTCAAGCCTGGGAGCCGGCGGCGGACGAGGAGGCCGTCGTCGCCGTCGAGGAAGGCCAGCCGGAACTGCGCGAGCCGACCGACGGTGCGCTGGAACGGTCCCCGGCGGCCGCCCCGGGCGCCGAGGCCCAGCATGCGGGCCGTGTCCTCGGTCGGCATCGAGAAGCCCTCGGGCTCGTGCTCGAGGCCGGCGACGAGCCGGCGGGCGAGCAGCGACGCGGTCGGGCCGAGCAGCGGGAGCCAGAACGTGTCGGCGTACTCGCCCCTGGGGTCGTGGCCCAGCTCGTCGAGCACCGGATCGGGCCAGGGCCGCACGTGCAAGGCCCGAGGGGTGGGAACGCCGTCGTCCGATTCAACCATCGTGAGTGTCATCACATCTATTTCATGCATTTTCATGCTTCGACGTCAAGCACCTAGCCTGCGCCGGTGGACGACGCCACCCTGGCCACCCTGGCCACCCTCACCGCCGTCACCCGCTGGATCGACGACGCCGGCCCCCGGTCGATCACCGTCCTGACCGGGGCGGGCATCTCGACCGACTCGGGGATCCCCGACTTCCGCGGCCCGAACGGCGTCTGGACGAAGAACCCCGGCGCCGAAAAGGCCTCCAACCTGCAGAACTACCTCGGCGACCCCGACCTGCGGCGGCGGTCGTGGCAGGCGCGGGTCGGCAGCCCGGCGTGGTCGGCACAGCCGAACGCGGGCCACCTCGCCCTCCTCGAGCTCGAGCGCTCCGGGCGGCTCCACACGCTCGTCACCCAGAACACCGACGGCCTCCACCTCGCCGCCGGCCACGACCCCGAGCGCGTCGTCGAGATCCACGGCAACGCCCGCCGGGTCGTGTGCTGGGACTGCGGCGACAAGGCGCCCATGGAGAAGGCGCTGGCCCGGGTCCGCGCCGGCGAGGCCGATCCGCCCTGCCGCAGCTGCGGGGGCATCCTCAAGTCCGACGCCATCCTGTTCGGGCAGGACCTGGTGCGGGCCGACCTGCAGCGGGCCGAGGAAGCGGCCGCCCAGTGCGAGCTGCTCCTCGCCGTGGGCACCACGCTCGGCGTCTACCCGGCCGCCGGCATGCTGCCGATCGCCAAGTCCGCCGGCGCCCGCATCGTCATCCTGAACGGCGAGCCCACCCAGCTCGACCACCTCGCCGACATGGTGCTCCGCGCCCCCATCGGCGACGTCCTCCCGGCGCTCCTGGGCGACCGCGTCGTCGACCCGCACGAATCCCGACCAGATCGGTAGGGTTTCTCCTCATGCCCAGCTTCCGAGAGCTGCTCTCGACGACGAAGGCCGAGATCCGAGAGGTCGACACCGCCGAGGCCGACCGCCTGCGCCACGAGCCCGGCGCCGTCGTGCTCGACGTGCGGGAGCCCGACGAGTACGAGCAGGGCGCCATCCCCGGCGCCGTGCACATCCCCCGGGGCACGCTCGAGACCGGGATCGAGAACCGCGTCCCCGACCACGACGCCCTCCTCGTGGTCCACTGCGCCGGCGGCACCCGGTCGGCGTTCGCGGCCAAGACGCTCGCCGAGCTGGGCTACACCAACGTCGTCTCCGTGGCCGGCGGCTTCAACAAGTGGAAGGACGAGGGGCGCGACTGGGCGCTCCCCCGCAACCTGACCCCTGAGCAGCGCAACCGCTACAAGCGCCACGTGCTGCTGCCCGAGGTCGACATCGAGGGCCAGCTGAAGCTCCTCGACTCGCGGGTCCTGCTGCTCGGCGCCGGCGGCCTCGGCTCCCCCGCCGCCCTCTACCTGGCGGCGGCCGGCGTCGGCACCATCGGCATCATCGACATGGACGTCGTCGACGCGTCGAACCTGCAGCGCCAGATCCTGCACAACGTCGACCGCATCGGCGACCGCAAGGTCGACTCGGCCAAGAAGACCCTCACGCAGCTCAACCCCGACGTCGATGTCGTCACCTACGACGTCCGCCTCGGCGCCGACAACGTGATGGACATCCTCGCCGGCTGGGACGTGATCGTCGACGGCACCGACAACTTCCCCACCCGCTACCTCGTCAACGACGCCTCGGTGAAGCTCGGCATCCCCGTGGTGCACGGGTCGATCTTCCGGTTCGAGGGCATGATCACCGTCTTCGACCCCACCCGTGGCCCCACGTACCGCGACATGGTGCCCGAGCCGCCGCCGGCCGAGTTCGCACCCTCCTGCGCCGAGGCGGGGGTGCTCGGCGTGCTGCCCGGCATCGTGGGCTCGATCCAGGCCATCGAGGCGATCAAGCTGCTGCTCGGCCTGGGCGAGCCGCTCATCGGTCGCCTCCTCGCCTACGACTCCCTCGAGCAGGAGTTCCGGGAGTACAAGGTGCGTCCCGACCCGGCCAACGAGATCACCTACGACAACCGCGAGCGCATCGTCGTCGCCGAGCTCGAGAGCGACCTCTGCCTGCCCCACCCGCTGCAGCCCGCGCCCGGGGGCTGAGCTCTTCGCCGTCACTCGCTTCGCTCCGTTCCGGCGAGTTCTGTAGCCCTCGCTCCGCTCGGTCGTTGCGGTCGACCGGCGCGTCGCGACGCGGTTGCGACGCGGCCGTCGGCCGCAATCCATCCGTAGGGGCTGAAGCCCCCGCGGCCTAGGGCGGCGCCGCCCGGAGGGGCCCGGAACGGGTGCCCTACCGTGTCCGCCGATGAGCGACGAGGATCGCGGACCGGGGTGGTGGCAGGCGTCCGACGGCGCCTGGTACCCGCCCCACGCGCACCCCGACCCGGCCCACCGGGCCCGCTGGCAGCCGTCGGACGAGCCGCCCGCCCCGCCCGACAC
>JACDCH010000040.1 GCA_013694495.1 Acidimicrobiia bacterium
GCCTGCACGTACATGACGAACCCGAGGAGGTGGGTCTCGTGGCCGATGACCAGCTCCGGTTGATCTTCACCTGCTGTCACCCGGCGCTGGCCCGCAGCGCCCAGGTGGCGCTCACGTTGCGGCTCATCGCCGGATTGCAAACGCCCGAGATCGCCCGAGCCTTCCTGGTTCCGGAGGCCACCATGGCCCAGCGGCTCGTGCGGGCCAAGCACAAGATCCGTGCCGCCCACATCCCCTACCGCGTCCCGTCCGACTCCGAGCTTCCCGACCGGCTCCACTCGGTGCTCGCGGTCGTCTACCTGGTGTTCAACGAGGGCTACGTCGCCTCCGAGGGAGACGAGCTGACCCGTGGTGACCTCTGCGCCGACGCCATACGCCTCGCCCGCCTCCTCGTGACCCTGATGCCCGACGAGGCCGAGGCCCACGGCCTGCTCGCCCTCCTGCTGCTCACCGAGTCGCGCCGGGCCGCCCGCACCGACACCGCCGGCGGCTTCGTCCGGCTGGCCGACCAGGACCGCAGCCGCTGGGGCCGGGCCCTCATCGCCGAGGGCCAGGCCATCGTGCGGGCGTGTCTCCGGCGCAACCTGCCCGGGCCGTACCAGATCCAGGCTGCCATCGCCGCCGTGCACAGCGATGCGCCCACCGTGGCCGACACCGACTGGGGCCAGGTCGTCGCGCTGTACGACCAGCTCCTCGCCCGTACCCCGACGCCCGTCGTCGCCCTCAACCGGGCGGTGGCGGTGGCCGAGCGCGACGGCCGGGCCGCCGGGCTCGCCCTCCTGGACGACCTCGACCTCGCCGGCTACCACCTGTTCCACGCGGCCCGGGTCGACTTCCTCGGGCGGCTCGGCCGCCCCGCCGAGGCCGTCGCCGCCTACGACGAAGCCCTGGCCCGCACCGACAACGGCGCCGAGCGGGAGCTGCTCCAGCGCCGGCGCGATGAGGTGGCGCGGCGGTGACGGTCGGCGAGCGGTCCCGGGCGGAGCCGCCCCGGACCGCCGTCGGCGTCACGTCAGAGGTAGTGACCGAGGAACTCGTAGGCGTCGGCCGTGTCGACCCGCCATGAGTAGTCGGCACCATGGCAGGTGCCGCTGAAGCCGTAGGACACCACCGCCACCACGTCGTTCGTGTTGTTCACGAACACCGGGCCGCCGGAGTCGCCGCTGCAGGAGCCGCCGCGGCCGCCCTGCGCGCTCGGGTTGTTCAGCGTGTGGAGGTTGCCACTGGAGGCGGCGTTGCCCCGGTTCTCGACGATGCGTGACGTCGACTTGTAGCGCGACTCGACGTTCATCGGGTTGGGCTGCACCGACTGGATGCCGTAGCCCACGGTCTCCACCAGCGCGTCGTTGCGGCCCCGGCCGGTGGCGCCGACCATCGTCTCCACCGTGCCGATCGGCGCGAGCTCGCCGTAGGCGGCGTCGCCGTTGGCGTCGACCGGGACGACGGGCTCCGACAGCTCGACGACGCCGACGTCGAAGTTCTCGGGGAAGCCGCTGAAGTCGTCGTAGTCCGGGTGGGGGATGGCCTCGCCCTGGACGAACCCGTTCGCCTCCAGCCACGTCCGGCGCTGCGCGTACAGCTCCTCCTCGGAGATCTCCGGCGTGCGGGCCGGCCACCCGGCGAGCACGTCACTGTCGTCGAACGTGACCCAGACATCGGTGCCGCCGCTCGTGCCGAGGTCCTCGCCGTCGGTGCCGGTGCCGTAGACGCAGTGCCCGGCCGTGAGGAAGGTGTCCTCGTCGAGCAGGGTGCCCGAGCAGCTGAACCAGCCCGGCTCGCTCGGGACGAAGGAGATCATGAACCCGACGTACGGGTGCTCCCCTGCATCGGGCTCGCCGTAGGTGATGGCGCCGGCGGGCGACGCGAACCCGAGCACGACGGCGACGGTGGCGATCAGCAGGAGCTGGAGCTTCCTCATCGATGTCCCTTCCCGTGGACGGTTCTCGTCCTCCGAAGGACGCGGATCGTACGGCGCGGTCGGAAGCGGGCGCCCGGGTTCGACGGCAGTTCACCCGGACGGCTGGCTCGCGGGTGACCATCGCGTGAAGCCGCACTTCCGGGCTCCTCGCCGCGAGCCCGGTCGGTACGATCCTGCGTCCCGCGAGAGGGAGGTGCAGACCAGGTGGCGAACGTCGTGCGCGCTGCGCTGGTCCAGACCAACTGGACCGGTGACAAGGAGACGATGATCGAGGCCCACGAGGAGTACGCCCGCGAGGCGGCTGCCGACGGCGCCCAGGTCATCTGCTTCCAGGAGCTCTTCTACGGGCCGTACTTCTGCCAGGTGCAGGACGCCGCGTACTACGAGTACGCCGAGTCGATCCCGGGCCCGACCACCGAGCGGTTCCAGGCGCTGGCCACCGAGCTCGGCATGGTGATGGTGCTGCCGATGTACGAGGAGGAGCAGCCCGGCGTCCTCTACAACACGGCGGCGGTGGTCGACGCCGACGGCACGTACCTCGGCAAGTACCGCAAGACCCACATCCCGCAGGTGAAGGGGTTCTGGGAGAAGTTCTACTTCCGGCCCGGCAACCTCGGCTACCCGGTGTTCGACACCGCGGTCGGCAAGGTCGGCGTGTACATCTGCTACGACCGCCACTTCCCGGAGGGCTGGCGGGCGCTCGGGCTGAACGGCGCCACGATGGTGTTCAACCCGTCGGCCACGCACCGCGGGTTGTCCGGTTACCTCTGGAAGCTCGAGCAGCCGGCATCGGCCGTGGCCAACGAGTACTTCATCGGCGCCATCAACCGGGTCGGCATCGAGGACCTCGGCGAGAACGACTTCTACGGCACGAGCTACTTCGTCGATCCCGAGGGCAAGTTCGTCGGCGAGCCCGCCGACGCCTACGGCGCCGAGCTCGTCGTCCGCGACCTCGACCTCGACCTCCTCGCCGAGGTGCGCAACCGCTGGGCCTTCTACCGAGACCGCCGGCCCGACCAGTACGACGACCTGACGCGGTCATGACCATCCTGATCCGCGGCGGCACCGTCGTCAGCGCGACCGGCGCCTCACCCGTGGACGTGCTGATCGACGGCGAGCGCATCGTCGCGCTCCTCGAGCCCGGCTCCACCGCGCTCGGAGCCGACCTGGCGGGCAGCGCCGAGCGGGTCATCGACGCCACCGGCAAGTACGTCATCCCGGGCGGCGTCGACGTGCACACGCACATGGAGCTCCCGTTCGGCGGTACCGCCGCCAGCGACACGTTCGAGAGCGGCACCACCGCGGCAGCGTGGGGCGGCACCACAACCATCATCGACTTCGCCGTGCAGCGCAGCGGTGAGCGGGTGCAGGACGGCTTGGCCGACTGGCACGGCAAGGCCAGCGGCAACTGCGCCATCGACTACGGGTTCCACATGATCGTGGGCGGCGTCGACGACGACTCGCTCAAGGCCATGGACGAGCTCTCGGAGCACGAGGGCATCACCAGCTTCAAGCTGTTCATGGCATATCCCGGCGTCTTCTACAGCGACGACGGCCAGATCCTGCGGGCCATGCAGAAGGCCCAGGGCAACGGGTCGATGATCATGATGCACGCCGAGAACGGCATCGCCATCGACGTGCTCGTCGCCCAGGCGCTCGCCCGGGGCGAGACCGACCCTCGCTTCCACAGCCTCACGCGGCCGGTGGAGATGGAGGAGGAGGCCACCCACCGGGCGATCATGCTGGCCAAGGTCGCCGAGTGCCCGCTGTACATCGTGCACATGTCGGCCCGGGAAGCGGTCGAGGCGGTGGCCCGGGCGCAGCAGGCCGGCGCCAACGTGTTCGGCGAGACCTGCCCGCAGTACCTCTACCTGTCGCTCGAAGAACACCTGAGCGCGCCGGGCTTCGAGGGCGCCAAGTACGTGTGCTCGACGCCACTGCGATCGCGCGACGACGGCCACCAGCGCGACCTGTGGCGCTTCCTCCGCACGAACGACCTTTCGGTCGTGTCGACCGACCACTGCCCGTTCTGCTTCAAGGAGCAGAAGGAGCTCGGCGTCGGTGACTTCTCCAAGATCCCGAACGGCATCGGCAGCGTCGAGCACCGCATGGACCTGCTCTACCAGGGCGTGGTCACTGGAGAGATCACGCTGAGCCGGTGGGTCGAGGTGTGCGCCACCACGCCCGCCCGGATGTTCGGCCTGTATCCCCAGAAGGGAGTCATCGCGCCCGGCTCCGACGCCGACATCGTCGTCTACGACCCGAACGGCAAGACCACGATCTCCGTCGAGACCCACCACATGAACATGGACCACTCCGCCTACGAGGGCACGGTGGTCGACGGCAAGGTCGCCACGGTCCTCTCGCGCGGCTCGGTCGTCGTCGACGACGACGCCTTCACGGGGACGAAGGGCCACGGCCGCTACCTCAAGCGCGGCCTCTCGCAGTACCTCCGCTAGGGAAAGGGGCATCACCATGCGCCGCATCAACCACTTCATCGGCGGCAAGCTCGTCCCCGGCGAGTCGGGCCGGACCGGGCCGGTGTACGACCCGGCCACCGGGCAGCAGCAGGCCGAGGTCGACTTCGCCTCGGTCGAGGAGGTCGATGCGGCCGTGGCCTCCGCAGCCGACGCGTTCGCGGCGTGGCGGTCGGCGTCGCTGTCGCGCCGTTCGGAGGTGATGTTCCACTTCCGGGAGCTCGTCGACCAGCGCCGCGCCGACATCGCCGCCCTGCTCACGAGCGAGCACGGCAAGGTGCTGTCCGACGCGATGGGCGAGGTCGCTCGCGGCTTGGAGAACGTCGAGTTCGCCTGTGGCGTGCCCCACCTCCTCAAGGGCGGGTTCAGCGAGCAGGCCGCCACCGGCGTCGACGTGTACTCCATCCGCCAGCCGCTGGGCGTGGTGGCCGGCATCACGCCGTTCAACTTCCCGGCGATGGTGCCCATGTGGATGTTCGCCAACGCCATCGCCTGCGGCAACACGTTCGTGCTCAAGCCGTCGGAGAAGGACCCGTCCGTGGCGCTGTACCTCGCCGAACTGCTGAAGGAGGCGGGCCTGCCCGACGGCGTGTTCAACGTCGTGCAGGGCGACAAGCTCGCCGTCGACCGCCTGCTCGAGCACCCCGACGTCCGGGCCGTGAGCTTCGTGGGCTCCACGCCGATCGCCCGCTCCATCTACGAGACGGCGACGAGGCACGGCAAGCGCTGCCAGGCCCTCGGCGGGGCCAAGAACCACATGGTCGTGCTGGCCGACGCCGACGTGGCGATGGCCGCCGACGCCGCCGTGTCGGCCGGGTTCGGCTCGGCCGGCGAGCGCTGCATGGCCATCTCGGCCCTCGTGGCTGTGGGGTCGGTCGGCGACGCGCTCGTGGCCGCCATCCAGGAGCGCCTGCCCAACATCAAGGTGGGTCCGGGCGACGATCCCGAGAGCCAGATGGGCCCCCTCATCACCCGCGAGCACCGCGACCGCGTCGCCGGCTACGTCGAGGGGGCGGCGGGCGAAGGCGCGACGGTGGTGGCCGACGGCCGCGATGTCGCCGTCGACGGCGACGGCTTCTTCCTGGGCGTGACCCTCGTCGACGACGTGCGCCCGGACATGGCCGTCTACCGCGACGAGGTCTTCGGCCCGGTGCTGTCGGTGATGCGGGTCGACACCTACGAGGACGCCGTGCGCCTCGTCAACGACAGCCCGTACGGCAACGGCACCGCCATCTTCACCCGCGACGGTGGTGCCGCCCGCCAGTTCCAGTTCGACGTCGAGTGCGGCATGGTCGGCATCAACGTGCCGATCCCGGTCCCGGTGTCGTACTACAGCTTCGGCGGCTGGAAGGCCTCGCTGTTCGGCGACACGCACATGTACGGCCCCGAGGGCATCAACTTCTACACGCGCGGCAAGGTGGTCACGGCCCGCTGGCCCGACCCGGCGACGTCGAGCGTCGACCTCGGCTTCCCCCGGACGCGCTAGCGGTGGACGTCGGCGTCGTCCTGCAGACGAACCCGCCCGGTTGGCGCACCGTCGAGCTGGCCCGGCAGGCCGAGCTGTTCGGCTTCAGCCACGTGTGGACCTTCGACTCCCACCTCCTGTGGCAGGAGCCGTTCGTCATCTACAGCCAGATCCTGTCGGCCACCCGCAACGTGATCGTCGGGCCGATGGTCACGAACCCGGCCACCCGCGACTGGACGGTGACGGCGTCGCTGTTCGCCACGCTCAACGAGATGTTCGGCAACCGCACGATCTGCGGGATCGGCCGGGGCGACTCGGCCGTGCGGACGCTCAACGGCAAGCCGACGACGCTGGCCACGCTGCGGGAGTCGATCCACGTGATCCGCGAGCTGGCCAACGGCCGACCGGTCGAGCACCAGGGGTCGACGGTGCGCTTCCCGTGGGGAGCGCGCAGCCGCCTCGACATGTGGGTGGCGGCGTACGGGCCCAAGGCCCTCGCGCTCACCGGCGAGGTCGGCGACGGCTTCATCCTCCAGCTCGCCGACCCCGACATCGCGGCGTGGACGATCAAGGCCGTGCGCGAGGCGGCGGAGGCGGCCGGCCGGGATCCGGCGTCGGTCAAGATCTGCGTCGCCGCCCCGGCCTACGTCGGCACCGACATCGACCACCAGCGCGACCAGTGCCGGTGGTTCGGCGGCATGGTCGGCAATCATGTGGCCGACATCGTGGCCCGCTACGGCGACAGCAGCGAGGTGCCCCAGGCCCTCACCGGCTACATCGCCGGCCGGCAGGCCTACGACTACAACGAGCACGGCCGGGCCGGCAACACCCACACCCAGTTCGTGCCCGACGAGATCGTCGACCGCTTCTGCATCCTCGGGTCCCCCGAGGCTCACGTCGAGCGCCTCCTCGAGCTCAAGGCCCTCGGCGTCGACCAGTTCGCCGTCTACCTCCAGCACGACGGCAAGGAGGAGACCCTCCTCGCCTACGGCGAGCACGTCATCCCCGCCATCGCCGACCAGATCACCGCCCTGACCTGAACCCCACCCCCGAAACCCCGCAATCGGGGGCAGCAATCGCGCCTATATGCCCATAGCTGCCCCCGATTCGGGTGGGGTGGGGGTGGGGGTGGGGGTGTCAGGCCGAGGT
>JACDCH010000049.1 GCA_013694495.1 Acidimicrobiia bacterium
CAACGGCAACGGCAACGGCAACGGCAGCCGCGGCGGCTGACCGCTCGCCGTCAGGCGAACGCCGGGGGCAGGGGGCGCGTCAGCGTCTCCGGGAGCAGCGACAGGTAGAGCTGCGCCGGCAGCGCCACCGCCCCCAGCGACCGCAGGTGCGGGGTTGCCCACTGGACGTCGAGGAGCCCGCCGGGGTCGAGGCGCTCCACCAGAGCGGCGAGGGCCACCTTCGAGGCGTCGGTGGCCACGTGGAACATCGACTCGCCGGCGAACAGGCCGCCGATGGCGACGCCGTACAGGCCGCCCACGAGCCGGCCGGTGTCGGGATCCCACGTCTCGACGCTGTGGGCCCACCGCAACCGGTGCAGCTCGGTGTAGGCCCGGATCACCGCCGGGTGGATCCAGTGGCCGCCGGTGGGACGGGGCCGGGCGCAGGCGGCGATGACCTCCCCGAAGGCGGTGTCCACCCTCACGTCGAAGCGGGACCGGGCCCGGCGAACAGACCGGCTCGGCGCGAAGCCCTCGATCGGGAGCACGCCCCGCGGGTCCGGCGACCACCACCCGATCGTCCGGCCCCGCCGGTCGAGGTGCATCGGGAAGAGCCCGCGACGGTAGGCGGCCAGCAGGGTGCCGGGCTCGAGGTCGGCCCCGACCCCGCACACGCCGTCGGCGTCGGCCGCCGACGGATCGGGCAGCGCCCACACGCAGGGCGGCGGCTCGATGGGGGGCACGCCGGGAGATCCTCGCGCCACCAGCAATAGGCTCCGGCGCCGTGGCGGAGCCCGATCGGCTGACCCAGGACGAGATGGCGGTCGTCCTCCGCCGCGCCGCCGAACTGGAGGTCGATGCGCCGGGCTCGGTCGACAACCGCCTGTCGCTCGCCACCGTCGAGGCCGCCGCCGCGGAGGTCGGGCTCGACCAGGCCGCGGTGCGCCAAGCCGTTGCCGAGCTCCGCGCGGGGATGCTCGACGGGCCCGAGCCCGAGGTGCTCGGCGACGACGTGATCGTCGTCTCCCGTCTCCTCCCCGGCGCGGTCGACGTCACCCTCGACGCCGGCGACCGCTTCCTCAGCGGCCAGATGCTCCAGCATGTGCGCGACCGCGGCCGGGCCCGCACCTACCGGCAGCGCGAGGACACCGCGGCCAAGCTCATGCGCAAGTTCGACTTCCGGGGCCACTCACAGCGGCTCAGGGCGGTCGACGTGGTCGAGGTGCGGGCCGTCGACGTCGACGACGGCGTGCTCGTCCGCATCACGGCCCGGCTCAAGCGGCCGGTGCCGCCCAAGGTCGTCGGCGTCGTCGTGGGCGCCGGGACGGCCGCAGCGGTCGGCGTCGGTGCGTTGCTGCTGGGACCCGACGTGCTGCTCGCCCTCGGGCTCCCGGCCGGCGCCGCCGTCGGGGCCGGCTCGTGGCGGCGATTGGCGCAGAACGCCGAACGCGAACGCCGGCAGGTGACCGAGGTGCTCGACGGCTTCCTCGACGAGCTCGAGCAGGGGCGCCGGCCCCACGAGCACCGCGCCCTGGAGAAGCTCCGCCGCCATGCCACCCGCCTCCGCGGCCCCTGGGTCTGATCTTCGAGCGCACCGTCGGGGTCGTGCGCACCGACCGCCAGGGGCGGACCCAGCGCACCAACCTCTCCCCGGCCTCACGGCCGGCGGAGGGCCCGGTCGATGTCGGCCCGAAGACGGTCGTGGTTGCCGGGACGGAGGTCGGCCTTCGACACCGGCACCACGGTCCAGGCCACGCGCCGCACGGCGTCGTAGCGGGACTCGTCGTGGGCGTGCTTCGACGGAGCGTGGGCGAGCGCGCCCTCGTACTCCAGGGCCACCTTCCGGTCCGGCCAGGCGCCGTCGACCTCGGCCACGAACTCGCCGTCGTCGGTGAACACCTTGTAGAGGGTCTGCGGCACCGGGTAGCCCCATGCGACGAGCAAGCGGAACAGCCGCGCCTCGGGCACCGAGTCGTGCGTGATGCCCGGCGCCCACGCGTCGAGCGCCCGCAGCAACATCGGGATGCCCTTGCGGCCGGGACGAGCCGACGCCCGAGCGATTGCCGTCAGGACGCCGTCGTAGGTGACGACCCCGCGGACGAAGGCGGCGTCGACCATCTCTTGCAGCTCGTCCGCGGCGAGGACCGACGCGCAGTCCACCAGCATGCGGGCCGGCGTCGTGCACGGGATGATCCCGACCATCGTCACGTCCTTGGGGTCGAGGTCGGCTCGGTGCACGACGGCGAGCCGCGATCGGGCGCTCGACCGTCGACGCACCGTGACGTGGGGCAGGAGCGGGAAGGCCCACAGCCCGAACAGCGCGGCGCACGTGAGGAACGACGCGACGGCGCCGGCGGCGCCACCCGTGCAGGCGAGGAGCACCCGCTGGTGCGGCGTGTCGGGCGCCCCGCCGGCGACGTACACCCCCTTCGCCGGGCTTCGGAGCACGCCGCGGGCCAGGCGATCGTGGCGCTGATGACGGGTAAGTCCGGCCGCTCGTGTGTCTTGCGTGGTGAGTACCCCGAGCCGGCGAGCGGCACGACCGAGTGCCCGGGCATCAGGGTTGGTTGCCATGACCCCATCATCCCGAGGGGGTGTGACGGTCAATCCCGGCGCCGGGCTGGTGCGCGACGTCGGGGTCGTGCGCACCGACCGCCGTCAGCGGCAGGAGCGCACCAGCCTCGCCGTTGGGGGCTCGTGCGCGACGTCGGGGTGGTGCGCGCCGACCGCCAGGGGCGGCGTCAGCGCACCAGGCTCAATAGGAGAAGAAGCCGGACTTGGTCTTGCGGCCCAGCTGGCCGGCGGTGACCATGCGGCGCAGCGTGGGGACCGCGGCGTAGTTGGGGTCGCGGAACTCGGCGTACAGGGCGTCGAGGATGGCGAGCGAGGTGTCGAGGCCGACGAGGTCGAGCAGCGCCAGCGGTCCCATCGGGAAGTTGCAGCCGCCCTTCATGGCGGCGTCGATGTCGTCGCGGCTGGCGGTGCCCTGCTCCAGCATCCGCACCGCGTTGTTCAGGTACGGGAAGAGCAGCGCGTTGACGATGAAGCCGGCCCGGTCCTTGACCTCGACCGCCGTCTTGCCGCACGCCTCGGCGAAGGCCCGGGCGGTGGCGATGGTGTCGTCGGACGCGGTGATCGGGCGGATGACCTCGACCAGCGCCATGGCCGGCGCCGGGTTGAAGAAGTGGACGCCGCACACGAGCTCGGGCCGGCCGGTGGCGACCGCCAGCTCGACGACGGGGAGCGTCGACGTGTTCGTCGCCAGGATGGCGCCCGCCTTGACGACGAGGTCGAGGTCCTTGAACAGCGACCGCTTGACGTCGAGTTCCTCGACCACCGACTCGAGCACGAGGTCGCAGTCGGCGAGGGCATCGAGCTCGCTGGACGCCGACACCCGGCCCTGCACCTCCTTGGCGACCGTCTCGTCGAGGCGGCCCTTGTCGACCTGCTTGGCCAGGGACTTCTCGAGCCCGGCGACCATGGCGTCGGCGGAGGCCTGCTGCCGCGACCGCAGCACGACCTCGACGCCGGCCTTGGCCGCCACCTCGGCGATGCCCGAGCCCATGATCCCCGATCCCACGATCCCAAGCCGTTGCACAGTCATGGGCCGCGGAGGTTACCGATCGGTAGCCACCCCCTCCGAATGCGGAACCGGCGCCGCTCCCCTCGACGAATTGGGGGCGGCAGTCGCACGCACGGGCTGATCACCACCCCCGATTTCGTGGGGTGGCGGTCTCGTACGATCCGGGGGTGGCATACGACGAGGAGCTGGCCGAGCGGATCCGCGAGCTGGTGAGCGAGCTCGGCGCAGTGACCGAGCAGCGCATGTTCGGCGGGCTCTCGTTCTTCGTGGGCGGGCACATGGCGGTAGCGGCGAGCGGCCAGGGCGGGCTGCTGGTGCGGGTCGCGCCGGCCGACGGCGAGCGCCTCATCGCGTCGAGCTCGGCCGAGCCGATGGAGATGCGGGGCCGGGCCCTGCGCGGCTGGTTGCGCGTCCCCGCCGAGAAGGTTCGGACGAAGCGGCAGCTGGCCCCGTGGGTCACGCGGGGCACCGCCTATGCCGCGTCGCTGCCGCCGAAGGAGCCCGGGCACCGGTGAGGATCCCCGCGCCGACGGGGCCGGCGTCACGCGTCTCCTAGGGTCGCCGCCGTGCCCGGGATGCTCGCGCTCATCGGTGGTGGGGAGTGGCAGGCCGGCTGCGACTTCGACCACACCCTGCTCGAGGCCTCGGGCGGCGGCGACGTGCTCGTGCTCCCGACCGGTGCTGCCTTCGAGCACCCGGAGCGCCTCGTCACCCAGGCCATCGCGTGGTTCGAGGAGCTCGGCGCCACGGCCCGGGGGCTCGACGTGCTCAACCGCCGGGACGCGCTCGACACGGCCAATGCCGCCGCCGTCGCCGACTCCCGCTTCACCTACCTGGCCGGCGGCAACCCGATGCACCTCCGGTCGGTGCTCAAGGACACGCCGGTGTGGGACGCGCTGGTGGCCAGCTGGCTCGACGGCGCCGTCCTGGCCGGTTCGTCGGCCGGGGCCATGGTGCTGACCGACCCGATGGTCGACCCCCGGGGCGGCGCCTTCACCGTCGGCCTCGGCGTCGTCGCGCCTCTCGCGGTCATCCCCGGCATCGACCAGTGGTCCGAGGACAAGGTCCACCGCACCCGTGTGCTCGCGCCCAAGGCCATCCCGGTGGTCGGCGTCGAGGGCCGCACCGCGCTCATCCGCGACCTCGACGGCTCCTGGCGGGCCGACGGCGCCGGCGCGGTGCAGGTGTGGGTGGCGGGCAAACCGGCCGATCTGTCCGTCTTGCCCACCTCCGAATAGTCCCGGCACCAACCCGCCTGGTCCGTCCGGACCATGGACTTCGGGCAGGCGCGACCGACGGTGGAAGGGTGAGGTTCCTCCCCTGGGCGCTCGTGGCCGGCGTACTGGCGCTCTCGGCCGTCGTGCTCGTGCTGCGGGCCCAGCGCGACCGCTCGCGCCGGGGCGGGCTGCAGGTCGAGGAGCTGCGCCGGCTGCACCAGGCCGAGATGGCGGTGGCCGCCGCCCCGTCGACCTACGCCGCGGCCAAGGAGCTCGCCGGGCACACCCTCGCCCTGCTCGAAGCGCCGGCCGCGGTGGTGCTCATCGAGGGCATCGGCGACACGGTGCGGGTCGTGCGGGGCGACACCGACCGCTCCGTGTACGAGCCCGGGTCCCGCATGCGCCTGCTCGATGACGACGGCATCCCGGTCGGGTCGATCGCGGTGTCGCCGCGAGCTGCCGGCGGCAAGGAATACGACGAGCGCGACGAGCAGATCCTCGACGCGCTGGCCCAGCGGGTGTCGGCGACCCTGCGCCGGCTGTCGCTGTTCGACGAGGTGCAGCGCGAGCGGGGGGCGCTGGCCGACGTCCTCGACTCGAGCTCCGACGCCATCTGCGCCGTCGGCCCCGACCTGCGGGTCGAGTCCTGGAACCGGGCGATGACCCGCTTCACGGGCATCGAGGCGGGCCACGCCGTGCGCCAGACCTGCTGCTCGGTGTTCCGGCCCGTGGCCGAGGACGGCTCGCCCCGCTTCGGCGCCACCTGCCCGTGCCGGTCGACGACCGCGAGCGAGGAGCTCCTCCTCGTCAGCGGTCCCGAGGGTGAGCGCTGGCTCCTCTGCGCGTTCTCGCCCCGCGCCGGCGGCGGCGCCGTCCTCGTGGCCCGCGACGTCACCGCCCGGAAGCGCCTCGACGACGAGAAGGCCGACTTCCTGGCGACAGTCAGCCACGAGCTGCGGACGCCCCTCACGCCGCTCAAGGGCTTCCTCCAGGCGCTCGTGCGCCGGGGCGACGAGCTCCCGGCCGACGAGCGCAACCACATGTACGGCGTGCTGCTGCGGGAGGAGGACCGCCTCGAGCGCCTCGTCGACCAGCTCCTCCGGGCCACTGCCATCGACCAGCGGACGTCCAGCGCGCCGCAGCCGTTCGACTGGCTGGCTCTCGTCGAGTCCAGGGTCGACGCCTTCCGCCGGCACGACCCGACCCGCGACGTGGAGGTGGTCGCCCCCCACACCGCCGACGGCCGCATCGGCATGTGCGCCGACCCCGAGTCGGCCGCCCAGATCATCGACAACCTGCTGTCGAACGCGGCCAAGTACGCGCCGCCCGCCACCCCCGTGACCGTGCGGATCACCCTCGACCGCGCCGCCGAGGTGGTGGAGACGGCGGTCGACGATGCCGGGACCGGCGTGCCCGCCGCCGACCGGGAGCGGGTGTTCGACAAGTTCGTCCGCCTCGGCGACCACCTCACCCGACCCCAGCAGGGCGTCGGCCTCGGGCTGTACATCGTGCGCCGCTCGGCCGAGGCCATGGGCGGCTCGGTCCGGTGTGACGAATCGGCCGCGGGTGGCGCCTCGTTCGTGTTCCGGCTGCCGGCGGCCAGCCTGGCGAGCCACTTCCCCGCCGCCACCGACGGGTTCGACGAGGGCGACCGGCTGGCGATCCGCTGACCGCGGCGCCATCGCCGACTCGGGCCTCGTCGGCGCCTCCGCCCCGCCCCGGCGGAAAGCTGGCGGACGATCAACCGGGTCGTGCCGACGGCCTGTCGACCGCCGGAGGCGCTGGGGGTC
>JACDCH010000053.1 GCA_013694495.1 Acidimicrobiia bacterium
GGCTTGGGCACGGGCACGGGGTCGGTCACCGCAGCTGGCGGGGTGGCGGCCTTGAGGCGGCTGGGATCCTCGAGGATGCGCTGCAGCTCGGCGATCGAACCACGGAGGCGGAGGCGCTGCTCGTCGAGGTGGCGCTCGATGGCGCGCACGTCGTCGCGCAACGAGTCGCGGCTCACCTCGAGCGTCGACAGCTCGTCGACGAGGCGGCGCCGGGTGTCCTCGTGGGCGGCGCGGGCGTCGGCCTCGGCGGCGCCGACGATGCGCCGGGCCTCGACCTCGGCCTCCTTCACCGCCGCGTCGGCGGTCCTCTGCGCGAGCACGAGGGTCCGCTTGAGCGTCTCGAGCTCGGCCTCGGCCTCGGCGGCAACCGCGGCGGCCGATGCGCTCTGCTCGGCCGGCACCTCGACGACCCGCTCGGGCCGCTGGCTGGCCTTGACCTCGGCCTCTTCGGCCCGCCGCTCGGCAGCGGCGACGCGCTCGCGCGCCTCGGCCAGGCCGGTGTTCAGATCGGCGACGGCGACGGCGACCTTCTCGAGGAATTCGTCGACCTGATCCGGGTCGTACCCGCGTCGTGCCATCGAGAATTCGATCTCGTTGATGACCTGAGGGGTGAGATCCATGCGGACCGATGGTAGTCAGCGGCCCGGGCGGCGTCCGGGGACCCGCCGCCGGAACCCGTCGTCGGCGCGGGCTAGCTGTAGCCGCGCTCCTGGAGCCGTCGCTTGTCCTCGGCCGAGACCTCGACGTCGGTCGGCGTGAGGAGGTAGACGCTGTTCGCCACCCGCTCCATGCTGCCGCTGAGGCCGTAGCAGAGGCCCGACGCGAAGTCGATGAGCCGCCGGTTGAGGTCGCGGTCGGCCTCCTGCAGGTTCATGATCACCGGAGCCTTGCCCTTGAAGGTGTCGGCCACCTCCTGGGCGTCGTTGAACGACGTCGGAACGACCACGTGCGGCTTCGCCGTGACCGGGATGGGCAGGGGTCGCACCACCGCGCCGCGAGAGCCGCCGGCGCGCGACGTGACCGCGCCGACGCCGGATTCGGCCAGGCGCGGATCGGCCGGCAGAGGGCGGACGGTGCCTCGCACCCGGACGTCAGCGGGCTCGTCGACGGGCGCCGGCCGGCGCAGCTCCGGCTCACGAGGGCGCGACGGCTGACGTTCGGCCCGCTCGGCGGGAGGGCGTCGCTCGGGCTGGCGGCGGGGCTCCACCGTCGCCTGCTCGTCGTCGTACTCGTCGTAGGCCTCGTCGTCGCCGAGACCGAGGTACGTCATCGCCTTCTTCCACATCGTTGCGATCTCCCTGTGGCTACTTGAGGAACGATGGCACGTCGAAGTCGTCGTCGCCGCCGTCACCATCGTCGCCACCCTCGTCGAACGGGTCGCGCGCCGCGCCGAGCGCCGGCTCCGGCCGCGCCGCACCGGGGCGGGCCACCACCTCGCCGGGCTTCTGCTCCCAGCGGTCGAACCCGGCGGCGATGACGGTGACCCTGACCTCGTCGCCCATCTCGTCGTCGATCACCGCGCCGAAGATGATGTTGGCGTCGGGGTGGGCGACGCCGTGGATGATCTCCGCCGCCTCGTTGACCTCGAACAGGCCGAGCGCGCTCCCGCCGGAGATGTTGAGCAGGATCCCGCGGGCGCCCTCGATGGACGCCTCGAGCAGCGGGCTCGAGATGGCGGCCCGGGCGGCGGCGACGGCGCGGCCCTCGCCGCTGCCGTAGCCGATGCCCATGAGGGCCGAGCCGGCGTTGCTCATGATCATCTTCACGTCGGCGAAGTCGGTGTTGATGAGGCCGGGGGTGGTGATGAGGTCGGTGATGCCCTGGACGCCCTGGAGGAGAACCTCGTCGGCCATCTTGAAGGCGTTGAGCATCGACGTCTTGTCGTTCGACACAGTGATGAGCCGGTCGTTCGGGATGACGATGAGGGTGTCGACCTTCTCCTTCAAGCGCTGGATGCCCTGCTCGGCCTGGACCGAGCGGCGCCGCCCCTCGAAGGCGAACGGTCGGGTGACCACACCGATGGTGAGGGCCCCGAGGTTCTTGGCCATCTCCGCCACGACGGCCGCACCGCCGGTGCCGGTGCCACCGCCTTCACCGGCGGTGATGAAGACCATGTCGGCGCCCTTGAGGACCTCCTCGATCTCCTCGCGGTGCTCCTCGGCAGCCTGCTGGCCGACCTCGGGGTCCGAGCCGGCGCCGAGGCCGCGGGTGAGCTCGCGACCGATGTCGAGCTTCACGTCGGCGTCGCTCATGAGCAGCGCCTGGGCGTCGGTGTTGATGGCGATGAACTCCACGCCCTTGAGACCGGCGTCGATCATGCGGTTGACGGCGTTGACGCCGCCACCGCCGATGCCGACCACCTTGATGACCGCCAGGTAGTTCTGCGGGTTGCCGACCATGGGTCGAGTTACCTCCGTGGGGGTCTCCTCGCGGACCCGTGTGTCATGTAGCAGCCCGGATGGGGGGTCGAGGT
>JACDCH010000054.1 GCA_013694495.1 Acidimicrobiia bacterium
GCGCCGGCCCGGGCCGGCGACGGAGCCCAACGACGCGCATCTCGAAGGCCAGGGCCCGCTTCGCCACCTCGATGCCGATGGCGCCGAGCCCGACGAGGCCGAGCGTGCGGCCGGCCAGCTGGCCGAGGCTCACGGTGCCCCACTGGGCCGGCGCCTCGTCGAGCCACACGTCCGGGAGCTGCTTCTCGAAGGCCAGCATCGAGGCGAGCACGAACTCCGAGATGGCGACGGAGCTGGCGCCGCGGGAGCACGTGACCACCACGTCGCCGAGCAGGTCGAGGGGGACGCCGTCGACGCCGGCGCCGAACACGTGCACCCAGCGCACCCCGGTGGCCAGCGCCCGCCGGATCTCGTCCTCGGTGGAGCGCAGGGTCACGAGGATCTCGCCGTCGGAGACGCCGTCCGCGTCGGCGATCGGGACGATCCGCTCGTCGGGCAGCTCGGTCCGCAGCAGCCCCACCACCGTGTCGGTGAGCTCGCCGAGCGACGCGACCAGGGTGCCGTTCATCGACCGATCATGGCGCGGCGGGGGCGGGGCGTACCGTTGCCCGGAGGATGGGCCGCATGGACGAGGTGGGCGAGCGCGACGGCTGGCGCTGCTGGCTGTGCGACGAGCCGGTCGACCCCTCGATGTCGACCAACGACCCGCGGGGCCCGAGCATCGACGCGGTCATCACCAAGGCCCGGGCCAAGAAGGCCGGGCCGGCCGAGGAGCGCCTGGCCCACGTCGGGTGCAACACGAAGAAGGGCGCCAAGGCCGCGGTCGTGGCCTGGCCCGAGCACCTGTTCGTGGTCGACCCGGCCCCGATCATCGGTGTGGTCGAGCGCCTCACGCGCAAGGGTGGGCGCGAGGTCGTCGCCCGCGTGCCCACCCGGGCCGACGGCGGCGAGGCGGCCACGTGGCTGGTCGACCGCGTCTCGCGCCTCGCCCCCGATCTCGACGTCGTCGCCCGGGTCGATCCCGGCGGCGGGCAGTACCTCCTGGTCCTGGAGACGCGCTGAGGCCGGACGTCGATACCGTCCTCCCGATGACCCAACTGGACCGGGCCGCCCTGGCTCTCGACCAGCTGCCGTTCGACAACCGCTTCACCGCCCTGCTGCCGGCCGATCCCGATCCGTCGAACCGTCGGCGCCAGGTGGAGCACGCGGCCTACAGCCGGGCCGCCCCGACGCCGGTGGCCGCACCCCGGACGGTGGCGTGGTCGCCGGAGGTGGCCGAGCTCCTCGGGCTCGACGAGGCGACGTGCACGTCGGACGACTTCGCCCAGGTGTTCGCCGGCAACCGCATCCCCTCCGGCGCCGATCCGTTCGCGGCCTGCTACGGCGGCCACCAGTTCGGCAACTGGGCCGGCCAGCTCGGCGACGGGAGGGCCATCGCCCTCGGCGAGGTCGTCGACCGCGACGGCAGGCACCAGACCTTGCAGCTGAAGGGCGCCGGCCCCACGCCGTACTCGCGGACGGCCGACGGCCGGGCGGTGCTGCGTTCGTCGATCCGCGAGTTCCTCTGCAGCGAGGCGATGCACCACCTCGGCGTGCCCACCACGCGCGCCCTCTCGCTGGTGGCCACGGGCGAGGCCGTCGTGCGCGACGTCATGTACGACGGCAACCCCGAGCCCGAGCCCGGCGCGGTCGTCTGCCGGGTGGCGCCGTCGTTCACCCGCTTCGGCACGTTCCAGCTCCCCGCCTCCCGGGGAGACACCGACCTGCTGCGCCAGCTCGTCGACGTCACGATCCGCACGGACTTCCCGCACCTCGAGCCGGGCGACACGGCCGCGCTCTTCCGGGAGGTGTGCGAGCGGACGGCGGACCTCGTCGTGCACTGGATGCGGGTCGGCTTCGTCCACGGCGTACTCAACACCGACAACCTGTCGATCCTCGGGCTGACGATCGACTACGGGCCCTACGGTTGGCTCGAGGACTTCGACCCGGGGTGGACCCCGAACACCACCGACGCCGGCACCCGCCGCTACCGCTACGGCCAGCAGCCGCAGGTGGCGCACTGGAACCTGCTGCAGCTGGCCAACGCGTTCGCGCCGCTGCTCGACGACCACGAACCGCTGCAGGCGGGGCTCGATGCCTACGGCGAGCGCTACCACGCCGGGTTCCAGGCCATGTTCGCCGAGCGCCTCGGCTGGGCCTCGTGGCAGGAGGGCGACGACGAGCGCGTGCAGGCCCTCTTCACCGCCCTCCAGAGCACCGAGGTCGACCAGGTCATCTTCTTCCGCCATCTCGCCCGTGTCCCGGTGGCCGCCGGCGCCGACGACGCTGCCCTGCTGACGCCCCTCGCCGACGCCTGGTACGCGCCCGACGACGTGGCCGGCGCGGTGGCCGACGGCTTCGTCGCCTGGCTGCGGTCGTGGGGCGAGCGGGTGCGCGACGGGGGCGTGGCCGACGACGCCGAGCGGCGGCGGCGCATGGACGCGGTCAACCCCCGCTTCGTCCTGCGGAACTACCTCGCCCAGGAGGCGATCGACTCGGCCGAGGCCGGCGATCCCGGCCTTGTCCTCGAGCTGCTCGACGTGCTCCGCCACCCCTATGACGACCAGCCCGGCCGGGACCGCTTCGCCGCCCGCCGCCCCGAGTGGGCCCGCCACCGGGTCGGCTGCTCCATGCTCAGCTGCAGCTCCTGACCTGACGGGATCTCGCCGCCGTGCCGTCGCTCGGCGCCCCTACCGTCCCCACCATGGGGATCACCTTCGAGTGGCGGGGTTCGTTCACCAACGACGAGGTGAACGAGCTGCACGCGGAGGGGTTCGACCACCGGGAGCTCGACGACGACTGGGTCGGCCAGCTCGACCGGCACAGCCTCGGCTGGGTCTGCGCCCGCGACGGCGACGACCTCGTCGGGTTCGTCAACGTCCCGTGGGACGGCTCGATCCACGCCTTCATCCTCGACACGCTGGTGTCCGGTGCGGCTCGTCACCGGGGCATCGGCACTGAGCTCGGGGCCGTGGCCGCCTCCGGGGCGCGGTCGGCCGGGTGCGAGTGGCTGCACGTCGACTTCGACGAGCACCGGCGCGGCTTCTACTTCGCCCGGTGCGGCTTCGAGCCGACGGACGCGGGCCTCATCGCCCTCTGAGATCCCGGCGCGGGTGCCAGTGCGCTCGGCGGGGATCGGCGGAGCTCACGCAGGCCGGCCTCGGGGGCCGCGCTGTGCGCAGGTATCGGTCGTCGCCCGGTCGGGCACCGCCGTCGGTCCGGTGGCCGGCGCCGGCGGGACCGAGGAGGTCGCTGACGGTGGAGCTCGACGACTGGGAGGGGCTGCTCGACGCGGCGCCGCAGGTGTATGTCGGGGTGCGCACGAAGCGCGGCCCCCACGTCACGCCCGAGCTCTTCGCCACCAGCGGCGGCCGCATCGTGTGCCTGACGGCCGTGTCGACGTTGAAGGCGAAGCGCCTGCGCACCGACCCGCTGGCGGCGGTGGCGTTCCCCCTGGGCGGCTGCTGGCTCCTCGGCCTCGGGACGGCGGCGGTCGTCGACCCGGCCTCGCCGCTGAGCGCCCTCCGCGAGCCGGGCGCGGCCACGGCCTCGTCGCTCGGCGTCGCCCGGTTCGTCCGCGACAACGCCAGGGAGCTCGCCGGCGCGGTGGCCGACTACTTCACCGGCCGGCTGGGCGGCGCGCTGCCACCCCACCGCGTGGTGCTGGCCATCACGCCGCTCGCCCTGGCGCTCGTCGACGGCGACGGGGGCGTGGTCGAGCACGACGGGTGGCTGTCCCTCGAGCACACCCCCGACGACGAGGTCGACGGCGACGCCGACGCCGACGGCGTCGAGCCGCCCGACCTCGACGCCCTCCCCGACGACCTGGCGGCGATGGCCCAGCCCGGCGAGGCCGTGCTCGGCTGGTCGAGGTCGGACGGCTCACCGCTGGCGCTCCCGGCGCGGTGGGCGCCCGACGAGGCCGAGGTCACGGTCACCTCCGAGCTCTTCGACCTGTGCGGCGCCGGGGCCTCGTCGGCCGCGTCGCTGACCTTCGACACGCGGACGGGTCTCGGGCCGTCAGGCAAGCGGGGCGTCATGCTCCGGGGCGACGGACGGGCCGAGCGCCGGGGGGACGACACCGTCGTCGCCCTCGACGTCGACCGGGTCACCCACTGGGACGGCATCGACACCGTCACCGTCACCCTCTGAGGGACCGAAACGACCGAGCGGCGCGAGGACCCACAGCTCGCCGGATCGGAGCGAAGCGAGCGACGGCGAAACGCTCAGAGGCCGGCGAGGACCTCGAGCGTCGCTGCGCTCACCGAGGCCGCCGCCGCGCCCCCGCTCGTGAACGAGTCGCTGAGCCACGAGCGCGACGGCGTGAAGTGCACGACGACGTAGCCGAGGGCGAGCGAGGACCCGACCGACAGGGCGGCGAGCGGCGCCAGGCGATGCCCGACGAACACGACGGCCACGATGCCCACCTCGAGCAGCAAGGCGGCGGTAGGGCTACGCCGGCAGCGGCCTGAAGCAGATCTCCACCGCCAGCGCGGCCCCGTTCGGCTCGCTGTGCCACTTCTTCCCCGGCGGCAAGGAGGAGCTGGCGGCCGAGACCCTGCGCTGGGGCCGGGCAGGCGTACCTGGAGCTCGTGAGCGCGGTCCTCGGTGCCGCCCCCGATGTCGTGACCGCCATGCGCGATGCGTTCGCCGCCGCCGGCGAGACGATGCAGGCCAGCGACTACGCCGACGCCTGCCCGATCGCGACCGTGGCGCTGGAGGTGGCCAGCACGAACGAACCGCTTCGGGCCGTCACGGCGGAGATCTTCGACAGCTGGCTCGGCGCGCTGCGATGGTACAGCTCGTCGAGGCCGCCCTCGCTCAGGCTGCGGGGTAGGTGCGCAGCTCGATCTTGTTGCCGTCCGGGTCGCGGAAGTAGAGGCCCCGCCCGGTCCCCCGCGCCCCGAACAGGTCGGCGGGACCCATGTCGATGTCGAAGCGGCCCGACGCTGCGAGCTCGTCGAGGTCGACGCCCTCCACGACGAAGGCGACGTGGTCGACGTTGGTCCCGCTCCGCTCGCCCTCGAGGACGTCGATGATGAACGTGTCGTTCACCCGCAGCGACACGAACAGCGCCTGCTTCGCCCGCCACTCCTCCAGCCGCTCGGGCTCGATGCCGAGCTCGTCGCGGTACCAGGCGACCAACCGCTCGGGGTCGGGCGACATCAGGACGATGTGGTCAGGGCTCGTGACGCGCACGGCTCGCGAACGTAGGGGGTCGGTGGGCCCGGACAGGAGGCGGTTCGCCGGCGAAGCGCTCGACCTCGACGAGGACGTGCTGGCCGCTGCAGCCCTGGGCGAGGCGGGAGCTGCCCACGTCGGCGGTGAGGACGTTCGGGTTGCCGTGCGCGCACAGCGCGCCGGGCCGAGCGGGGTCGACCGGGTCGTACCAGGCGCCGGTGGACAGGTTCACCACCTGCGGGCGCACCTCGTCGGTGACGATGGCGCCGGCGAGGCACTCTCCCCGGTCGTTGAACACGCGCACGACGTCGCCGTCGTCGATGCCCCGGGCCCCGGCGTCGGCGGGGTGGATGCGGATCGGCTCCCGGCCGGCGACCTTCGAGGCCTGGCTGTGGGCGCCGGCGTCGAGCTGGCCGTGGAGGCGCGACGACGGCTGGTTGGCGATGCAGTGCAGCGGGAACGACGCCGCCCGCGCCCCGCCCAGCCACTCCTCGGGCTCGAGCCACGCCGGGTGCCCGGGGCAGTCGTCGTAGCCGAACCCGTCGATCGTCGCCGAGAACAGCTCGATGCGCCCGCTGGGCGTCGGCAGCCGGTGCTCCTCCGGATCGGCGCGGAAGCGGTCGAACAGCGTGTGGCTGTCGGAGCTGATCGGGAGGCGGCACTCCCCCGCCGCCCAGAAGTCCTCGAACGGCGGCTGCTCGATCGGGACGGTCCGGTGGTTGGCGCACCGGTCGCGGAACTCCTCGTAGAGGTGCGCCACCCAGTCGCGGGCGGTGCGGCCCTCGGTGAACTCGTCGTAGACGTCGAGGTGCTTGGCCAGGCCGGCGAAGATCTCGTAGTCGTCGCGGGCTTCGCCCACGGGCTCGATGGCCCGGCGCATGGCGATCACGTAGCCGTCGTTGCGGCCCGACCCGAGGTCGTCGCGCTCGAGCGACGTGGTGGCGGGCAGGACGATGTCGGCGTGCCGGGCGGTGGCCGTCCAGAACGAGTCGTGGACGACGACGGTGTCGGGCCGGGCGAGGGCCCGCCGGAGCCGGTTGAGGTCCTGGTGGTGGTGGAACGGGTTGCCGCCGGCCCAGTACACGAGGCGGATGTCGGGGAGGCGCAGGCGCCGGCCGTCGAAGTCGAGGGTGCCGCCCGGGTGCTCGAGCAGGTGGGTGATCTGGGCCACCGGGATGTACGTCTCGACGAGGTTGCGGCCCTGCTCGAAGGTCGGCAACGGGTACGAGACCGTGGGCACGCCGACGTCGGCCATCGAGCCGTAGCCGTGGCCGAACCCGCCCCCCGGCAGGCCGATCTGGCCGAGGAGGGCGGCCAAGGCGATGCCCATCCACACCGGCTGCTCGCCGTGCCGGGTGCGCTGCAGGCCCCAGCTCACCGTGACCAGCGTGCGGCCGGCCGCCATGCGTCGGGCCAGGTCGCGCAGCGTGCCGGCGGCGATGCCGCAGATCCCCTCGGCCCACTCGGGCGACTTGGGCACGCCGTCGGACTCGCCCCGCACGTAGGCCACGAGGCGGTCGGCGCCGACCGTGTAGCGGTCGAGGAACGCCTCGTCGTGGAGCCCCTCGGTCACGAGCACGTGGGCCAGGGCCAGCATGGCAGCGACGTCGGCGCCGGGGACGACGGGGTGCCAGGTGGTGGCGACCTCGGGCGGCAGGTCGCTGCGCAGCGGGCTGAACAGCTCGAAGGCGAGGCCCCGCCGGCCGGCCTCGGCCAGGCTCGGCACCAGCGTGTGGCGGGTGACGCCGCCCGGGCTCACCCAGGCGTTCTTCGGGTTCATGCCCCCGAAGGCGACGACCAGGTTGGTGTGCTCGAGGATGGCCTTCCACGTGGTGGCCCGGCGCAGCACCTCGCCCGTTCCCCCGACCACGTGCGGGAGGATCACCTCCGAGGCGCCGAGCGAGTAGCTGCCGAACGACGACGTGCACCCGCCGATGCAGTTGAGGAAGCGGTGGATCTGGCTCTGCGCGTGGTGGAAGCGGCCGGCGCTGGCCCAGCCGTACGAGCCGCCGTAGATCGATTCGTTGCCGTGCTCGGCCCGCACCCGGGCCAGTTCGGTGCCCAGCAGCTCGAGCGCCTCGTCCCACGCCACCTCGACGAACTCGTCGGCGCCCCGCCGGTCGCTCGGCCCGGGCCCCTGCTCGAGCCAGCCCCGGCGGATCGCCGGCCGGGTGACGCGGGCCCGGTGCTGGATCCCGTCGACGAAGTTGGCCAGCAGTGGCGACGGCGCCGGGTCGTCGGGATGCCCCTCCACACCGACGATGCGGTCATCGTCGACCGTGACCCGGAAGGCCCCCCAGTGCGACAGGCTCGGCGACGTCGTGGGCCCGCTCATCGCCGGGAACGGTAGGCGGCGGCGCCGGCGTGAGCGCTGCGGGAAAGGTCAAGGTCAAGCGCCGGCGGCGGGTGGTGGTGGCGGCCGGTCGAGTGTGCGCTCGTCCGCTGTGCGTGCGCGGAACCGCAACACAGCCGGATACGTGCACGCAGAACGGTTTGAAGCACGCGGGTCGAGGCACGGCAGACGGGCAGTCGACCAGCGCCGCCTCCGTCGCGCCCTTGACCTTCCGCCGTTCGAGACGTCAGTCGAGGGGGCCGAAGAGGCGGTCGCCGGCGTCGCCGAGGCCGGGGACGATGTAGCCGACGTCGTTGAGGCCGGGGTCGACGACGGCGGGCCACAGCTCGATGTCGGGGCAGGCGGCCTGGACCCGCTCGATGCCCTCGGGGGCGGCGACGATCGACAGGGCGTGGAGGCGGCCGGCGCCCCGGGCCCGCACGTGCGCGGCGGCGAAGGCGAGCGAGCCGCCGGTGGCGAGCATGGGGTCGACGAGGAACACGTCGCAGCCGTTGAGCTCGGCCTGCACCGTGTCGGCGTAGATCGCCGGCTCGAGCGTCTCCTCGTTGCGCCGCAGCCCGAGCAGGGCCACGCCCGCGGTCGGGATGGTCTCGAGCGTGGCGTCGAGCATCCCGAGACCGGCGCGGAGGATCGGCACGATCAGCGGGCGGGGCCGCGACAGGACCTTGGCCTCGGCCGTCCCCAGGGGCGTGGGGACCTTCACGGCATCGGTGGCCAGCCCTCGGGCCGCCTCGTAGGCGAGCATCGCGGCGAGCTCGCCGGTGAGCACGCGGAAGCGGTGCGGGTCGGTGGTCGGTTGGCGCAGCTCGGCCACGCGGTGGGTCACGAGGGGATGGTCGGTGAGGTGCAGCGCCACGCCGGCAATCGTCGCAGAGCGTGGCCGCCGCCGCGATCAGGCCCACGGGGCGCCAGGGATGGCTACGGTCTTGGTCACTCGGCGCCGGTTCCGGGCGCCTCACCGCACAGCAGGAGACAGCATGCGTTCAACGCGCTGGCCCAAGGCCCTCGCACTCACCCTCGGTCTCTCCCTGATCGCCGCCGCCTGCGGCGACGACGAGGATCCCGAGACCACCGCGACGACGGCCGAGGCTGGCGGGGGCGAGACGACGGAGGGCACCACCGCCGAGACCACGGACACCACCGAGGGCGACGGCGGCGAGGCCGCCGGCGACTTCACGGCCTGCGAGGTCACCGACACCGGTGGCGTCGACGACCGCTCGTTCAACCAGACCGCCTTCGAGGGCCTCGAGCGGGCGGCCGAGGAGGGGGGCTTCGAGCCCACCGTGCTCGAGTCGTCGTCGGAGTCCGACTTCGCCCCGAACATCGAGGCCCTGCTCGAACAGAACTGCTCGCTGATCGTGACGGTCGGCTTCCTCCTGGGCGACGCCACGGCTGAAGCCGCCGAGGCCAACCCCGACACGAACTTCGCCATCGTCGACTTCGACTTCGCCGATCCGGAGACGTTCGAGGACATCACCTACGACAACGTCGCCGAGCTCACCTTCGCCACCGACCAGGCGGCCTTCCTGGCCGGCTACCTGGCCGCGGCCATGACCGAGACCGGCGTCGTCGGCACCTACGGCGGCCTCAACATCCCGACCGTGACGATCTTCATGGACGGCTTCGCCGCCGGCATCACCTTCTTCAACGAGGAGACGGACGGCGCGGTCGAGCTGGTCGGCTGGGACCCGGAGGCGCAGGACGGCCTCTTCACCGAGTCCTTCGACGACCAGACCCTCGGCCGCCAGACCACCGAGACGCTGCTCGACCAGAACGCCGACATCATCCTGCCCGTCGCCGGGCCGGTCGGTCTGGGCTCGGTCGAGGCCATCAACGCCGGTGGGGGCACCCAGAAGCTGATCTGGGTCGACACCGACGGCTGCGTGAGCGTCCCCGACGCCTGCTCGCTCTTCCTGACCTCGGTCGAGAAGCACATGGACCAGGCCGTGTTCGACACCACGGTCGCCGCCGCCAACGACGAGTTCGAGAGCGGCCTGTACGTCGGCACCCTCGAGAACGACGGCGTCGGCATCGCCCCGTTCAACGAGTTCGAGGACGTCGTCCCGCAGGAGATCAAGGACCGCATCGAGGAGCTGACCGCGGAGATCATCGCGGGCGAGATCGAAACCCGGTAGCACCAGGCCGGGAGCGCCCCCGTGCGCGTCGAGATCGACGGGATCACCAAGCGGTTCCCGGGCGTCCTCGCCGTCGACGACGTGTCGGTGACGTTCGAGCCGGGGGAGGTCCACGCCCTCCTCGGTGAGAACGGCGCCGGCAAATCGACGCTGATGAACCTGCTGTTCGGGCTGCACGAGCCCGACAGCGGGGTCCTCCGCATCGACGGTCGCGACGTGCACTTCCACGGCCCGAGCGACGCCATCGCCGCCGGCATCGGCATGGTGCACCAGCACTTCAAGCTCGTGCCGGTCTTCACCGTCGCCGAGAACGTCATGCTCGGCGTCGAGGAGACGATCCGGGGCTTCCTCGACCGGCGGGCCGCCCGCGCTCGCGTGGCCGAGCTCTCCGAGCGCTACGGCCTCAAGGTCGACCCAGGGGCGGTCGTCGAGGACCTCCCGGTGGGGATCCAGCAGCGGGTCGAGATCATCAAGGCGCTGTACCGCGACGCGCAGTGCCTGATCCTCGACGAGGCCACGGCGGTGCTCACGCCGCCCGAGATCGAGGACCTCCTCGAGATCGTCGCCCAGCTGCGCGACGACGGGCGGGCCATCGTGTTCATCAGCCACAAGCTCCGCGAGGTGATGGCCGCGGCCGACAAGATCACGGTGCTGCGGCGGGGACGGGTGGTCGGCAGCACGACCCCGGCCCGGTCGAGCCCGGGCGAGCTGGCCTCGATGATGGTCGGGCGCGACATCGACCTGACCGTGACAAAGGCGCCGGCCACGCCGGCCGGCGCGGTGCTCGAGCTCGCCGGCGTCACCGTGCTCGGCGAGCACGACAAGCCGGTGGTCGACGAGGTGACCTTCGACGTCCGGGCCGGGGAGATCCTGGCGGTGGCCGGCGTGAGCGGCAACGGCCAGACCGAGCTCGTGCAGGCCATCACCGGCCTCCGGGTCCCCGCCGCCGGCACGATCGCGCTCAACGGCACCGACCTCACCCACAAGAGCGTGGCCGACCGGTTCGAGCGGGGGCTGGCCCACGTCCCCGAGGACCGCCAGCGTGACGGCCTCGTCGGCCCGTTCCCCGTGCGCGACAACCTGGTCCTGAACCTGTGGCGCCGGCGGCCCTTCGCCCGCGGCGTCCGGATCGACCGGCGGGCGATCCGCGAGAACGCCGACGCCCTGATCGAGCAGTTCGACATCCGCACCTCGTCGATCTACGCGGCCAGCGAGACCCTGTCCGGCGGCAACCAGCAGAAGGTCATCATCGCCCGCGAGTTCACGAAGCAGGCCAAGCTGCTCGTGCTGTCGCAGCCCACCCGGGGCCTCGACGTCGGATCGATCAAGTACATCCACACCCGGGTCGTCGAGCAGCGCGACGCCGGCTGCGCGGTGCTGCTGGTGAGCTACGAGCTCGACGAGGTCCTCGCCCTCGCCGACCGGGTGGCGGTCATGTGCGAGGGGCGGGTCCTCGGCGTGCTCGAGGGCGAGGAGCTCACCCGGGATCGCATCGGCCTGCTCATGGCCGGCACGGTGCTGCCCCAGGACGCGGCGTGAGCACGACCGACTCGGAGCTCCCGCCGGCCCCGCCGCCCGAGTCGCCCACCGACGCGCCGCTGACCCCCGGCACCTCGATGGCCGTGCGCTTCGCGGCGTACGGCCGGACGGCCCTGTTCACGGTGCTGGCCATCGTCACCGCCCTGCTCCTCGGCGCGCTGGTCATCATCTTCTCCGACCCGGATGCGCTGGGCGCCTGGAGCAGCTTCTTCAGCGACCCCGGCGAGGCGCTGTCGACGTCGTGGCAGGTCGCCTTCGACTCCTACGAGGCCCTCTTCGACTCGTCGTTCGGCGAGTTCGACGCCATCAACCGGACGCTGGTCGAAGCCACGCCGCTGCTGTTCGGTGGCCTGTCGGTCGCCCTTGCCTTCCGGGCCGGGCTGTTCAACATCGGCGGAGCCGGCCAGGTGATGGTGGGCGCCTCGGCGGCGGCGTGGGCCGGCCTGACGCTCGACCTGCCGGCCGTCATCCACCTCCCCGTGGCGCTGCTCGCCGGGTTCGCCGGCGGGATGCTCTGGGGCGGGATCGCCGGCTTCCTCAAGGCCCGCACCGGCGCCCACGAGGTGATCACCACGATCATGCTCAACTTCATCGCGCTGCGGTTCCTCGACTACCTGTTGACGACCGACCGCTTCCAGCGCCCGGGCCGCAACGACCCGCTGTCGCGGCCCATGGCCGAGTCGGCCCGCCTCCCCGAGCTGCCCGGCCCCGTCCCCGCCCACCTCGGGTTGCTCTTGGCGCTCGCCGCCACGTTCGGCGTGTGGTGGCTGCTCGAGCGCTCGACCATCGGCTTCCGGATGCGAGCGGTGGGCACGAACCCCGACGCCGCCCGCACCGCCGGCATGTCGGTGGGCGCCACCTACGTGCTCGCCATGGCCCTGGCCGGGGGCCTGGCCGGGCTGGCCGGCACCTCGAACCTCCTGGGTCGGCCCAGCTTCTCGCTGAGCGGCGGCTTCTACGAGTCGATCGGCTTCGACGCCATCGCCCTCGCCCTCGTCGGGCGCTCGAAGCCCGGCGGCGTGCTCGGCGCCGCCGTGCTGTTCGGCGCCCTGCGATCCGGGTCGACCGGCATGCAGGCCGCCACCCAGACGCCGGTCGACATCATCGTCGTGATCCAGGCCCTCATCATCCTGTTCGTGGCCGCCCCCCGCATCGTCGAGGCCATCTGGCGGGTGCGGGCCAGGGAGCTCACCGACGCCCCGCAGTTCACGTCCGGCTGGGGCGGCTCGTGACGGCCGTGACGATCACCCCGGAGCCGTCGGCCACGGCGGTAGCCGTCGTCGACCGCAT
>JACDCH010000068.1 GCA_013694495.1 Acidimicrobiia bacterium
GCCCGCCGCCCGCCGGCTACCCCCAGCCCGGTGGCTACCCCCAGGCCGGTGGCTGGCCGCCGGCCGGGGCCATCGCCCCCGCCGGGCACGGCTCCGTCGGGGCTGCCATCGTCGGCGGCGTGGTGGCGGCTGCAGTGGCCGGAGCCATCTGGTGCGCGGTGGTGGCGGCGACCAACTACCAGATCGCCTACCTCGCCATCGGCGTGGGCTGGCTCACCGCCCAGGGCGTGCTGGCCGGCTCGAACCGCCGCCCCCGCCTCCCGCTCCAGGTCCTGGCCGCGCTGTGCACGCTCATCTCCTGCGTCGTCAGCCAGTACTACATCATCAAGGTCGAGGTGGCGCAGCTCGGCGCCGATCTGCCGATGATCCCGAGCCCCGGCGACTTCACCGATCTCGTGCGGGCCTCGCTCGAGGAGGACCCGCTCACCGGCCTGTTCTGGCTGGCCGCGGTCGTGACTGCCTTCTTCGTCACCGGCAGCGCCGACCGGTCCGCCTTCCGTCCGAACTCCTAGGGCCGCTACGTTCGACGCCCCTATGTCCGACCTCCCGACGCCCGATGCCCCGCAGCTCTCGAGGGCCGCGTTCGAGCGGCTCAAGGTGGAGCTGGCCGAGATGACCACCCACGGCCGCGTCGACATCGCCCGCAAGATCGAGGTCGCCCGCGAGATGGGCGACCTCAAGGAGAACGGCGACTACCACGCGGCCAAGGAGGAGCAGGGGAAGATGGAGGGCCGCATCCAGCACATCGAGGCGCTGCTGGCCAAGGCCGAGATCGTCGAGGGCGCCTCCGGCAGCGAGGTGGCCGCCGGGTCGATCGTCGAGATCCGCTACGAGGGCGACGACAGCACCGAGCGCTACCTCCTCGGTTCGATCGAGGAGCGCCAGGAGCTCGACGTGATCTCCCCCGGCTCCCCGTTGGGTCAGTCGCTACTCGGTTCCCGCCCCGGCGAGACCGTCGAGTTCGAGGCGCCCACCGGGGCGAAGTTGCGGGTCGAGGTCGTCGCGGTCGAGTAGCGGACCCGCCGGCACGGCCGCGCCGGCGGGCACCCGAGAGGGCGTAGCCGGCCGTTCAGCCGCCCGGCGGCGGGTAGTCGACCGCCTGTTCGGCCTCGGGCGGCTCCGTGTAGACCGCGATCGCGCCCTCGGGGTCAAAGGCGCGGTCCTCGTCGGTCCACTCCCCCGGGAGGTAGCGCCGGCCACCGTCGACGTACCGGTAGGCGCCGACGCCGTCGCGCCCGATCTCGTCCTCGCCACCGACGGTGGGGTCGTACCAGATCTCCGTGTAGTCGTCGATGCCGGCGTGGTCGGGCGGGTCGATGCCCGGATAGATGCCGTGGTCGCCGTAGGAGAAGCGGGGCTGCGTGATCGACGCCTCCCCCGGCGCGATGGCGTACAGGGCGGCCCGCATCGTGTCGGTCGTGAGGTTCGGGCCGGCGGCCTGGAGGGCGTTGAAGAAGATCAGCGGCTGGGGCAGGAGGACGCCGGCGGTGTCGTCGGCGGGCGGCGGCGTGCCGTGGAACCACTGGTACAGCGCGTCGGCGCCGCCCACGCCCGGGGCGGAGCGGGCCGTCAGGGAGCTGATCCCGAACGCGTGCGCCCACTGCTCCTGGTCGTACGTGCGCCCGAACGCCGTGAGGTCCATCAGCGCCGAGCCGCCGATGATCCACTCGGGGAACCACTCCTGGTCCGTGGCCGCGGTGGTGAAGATGGCCGGGGTCGAGGGGTCACCCTGGATGATGACGCTGGTGACCCCCGCTTCCTTGAACCGCTGGATGATCCCCGGCGCCAGCTCCGTCGCCCGGAGCAGGTCGAACGGGATCGACTCGACGATGTCGACGCCCTGCTCGCCGAGCGTCGACGCCAGCGTGGCCGCCTCGGTGGCCGAGCTCGGGCTGGTCTCGATCCACAGGTGGCCGAACACCCGCTCCTGCGACTGGTAGACGGGATCGCCGGCGTGGTCGGCGGGACGGCGGGCCAGCTTCTTCGTGACGTACTCCACGAGGTGGACCCGGTTCTGGGCTGCGCTGGGCACGACGGTGAACACGTTCGGCTCGGGCTCGGATACGCCGAAGCAGCCCATGCAGAGCACGCCTCTCGCGTTGAGCTCCTCGGACCACGCACCGTTGAGGGCGGGCCCGCCCCACACCGCGAACGCACCCATCTCCTCGGCGGCGCGGATGGCGTCGGCCCGGGCCGCGCCCTCGTTCGTGCTGTCGCCGGTCGCCTCGAGGAACTGCAGCTCCACCCGGCGCCCGTACGTCTGGTACGTCGTGTTGAACAGCTCGGTGAGCCCGGCGTAGGTGTCGGCGGCCTGCTGGCTCGTGTCGTCGTTCTGGATCGAGCCGAGGATGAAGTCGAGGACGGGGTCGGTCTCGGGCGCCCGGTACACGACCACGGTGATGGCGTCGGCGGTCACGCCGTCGTCGGTCGCCCCCCCGTTGTCGGCGACGTCGGCGTAGCACTCGGGCGCGAAGAACAGGGGCACCGCCACCCGGCCTCGCTCCTGGTCGCACGTGTCGGGGAACGGGAGCCCGAGGCCCTGGGCCTCGTTCTCGCTGAAGCTCGTGCCTCCGCCATCGTCGCCGGCGCTAGCGCCCGTCGCGGTGGTGCCGGGCGAGGCGACGTCGTCGTCGTCGCCCCCGCTGAGGAGGACGACGCCGGCGATCAGCGCGATCACCGCCACGATGGCGGCGATCGGGCCGTAGCGGCGCAGGGCCGATCCGGAGCCGGGGTCGGAACCGGACGGGGAGGACGTGCTCGGCATCATCGGATGGTGATCCCTTCGGTGGGGGCGGACCGCTCGATGGCGGCGCTGGTCGTACCCAGGTAGGCGGCGACGACGGCGGGGTCGCGGAGGACCGCCGCGGTGGGGCCGTCGGCGATGACGGCCCCCTGCTCCATGGCCACGAGGCGGTCGACGACGGCCCGCAGCAGCGGCATGTCATGCTCGATCACCACCATCGCGGCCCCGGTGCCCTCGCCCACCCGGCGCAGGAGCGGGGCCAGGGCCTCGGCCTCGCGCTGGGCGATCCCGCTCGATGGTTCGTCGAGGAGGATCACCGACGGGCGGTGGGCGAGCAGGCAGGCGAGGTCGACGATGCGGCGGGTGCCGGTCGACAGCTCGCGCACGAACGTGGAGCGGTACCGGCCGAGCCCCAGCAGCGCCAGCAGCTCGTCGACGCGAGCCGCGACCTTGCGCTCGGCGTCGTAGGCGTTGGGCAGGTGCAGCGCGGCCGACACCGGGTCGCGCGATGTGACGAAGCGCTCGCAGGCCACGGCCACGACCTCGTCGACGGTGAGCGACGGGAACAGCCGGGCATCCTGGAACGAGCGGCCGAGGCCCCGGGCGGCGCGGGCCGACGGACCGTCGCGGCTGACGTCGTGGCCGCCGAGCAGCACCCGGCCGGCGTCGGGGCGGAGGTAGCCGGAGACGAGGTCGAAGAACGTCGTCTTGCCGGCCCCGTTGGCGCCGATGATCCCGACCACCTCGCCGGGCGCCACGTCGAGGGAGACGGCGTTCACGGCGTGGATGCCGCCGAAGGCGACCGAGAGGCCCGCCGTGCGCAGGGCCGGCTCGGCCGCCGGCTCCGTCGTCGCCGCGCACGGAACCGTCGTCGCCACCACCTCGGGCGCCGGCGCGGTCGTGCCGCCACCGCCGGCGAACGTCGAGGCGGCTCCCTCCAGGAACACGGAGCGGAGGACGTCGGGCCGGTCGAGCAGGTCGGCAGTGGGCCCCCGGAACCTGACCTCGCCCTTCTCGAGGAAGACCGCGGTCGTGGCCACCTGGAGGGCGACGTGGACCGACTGCTCGACGAGCAGGACCGTCGTGCCCTGGGCCACCGCCTCCTCGACGAGCGGCAGCAGCTGGGCCACCACCGTCGGGGCCAGGCCGAGCGAGAGCTCGTCGATCAGGAGCAGCGTCGGTCGGCCGGTGAGGGCCATGCCGAGGGCCAGCATCTGCTGCTGCCCACCGGACAGGTCGCCGGCCGGTGCGTCGGCCCGGTCCCGAAGCGTCGGGAAGAGCTCGTAGGCCCGCTCGATCCGACGAGCGGCTTCGGGGTGATCGCGGCGCACGAGCCACGACGCCATGCGCAGGTTCTCGGCGACCGACAGGGAGGGGAAGACCCCGGAGCCGCCCGGCACCTGGGCCACGCCGAGGGCGGCGATCTCGTTCGGCGGGGCGTGGGTGATCTCCCGGCCGTCGAGCAGGACCACGCCCCGGCTCGCCTCGACGGTGCCGGCGATGGCGCGCAGCAACGTCGACTTCCCGGCGCCGTTCGTGCCGAGCAGGGCGACGCACTCGCCCCGGGCGACCTCGAGCTCGACGCCGAAGAGGACCTGCACCGTGCCGTAGGACACGTCGAGGGTGCGCACCGTGAGCAGGGGCGAGTGGCCGTCGCGCCGGGCGGCCGCGTCCTGGGCCCGGGCCGCCGCCGCCTGCCACACCTCGGCGATGTCGCCGGTGATGCTCGACGCGCAGCGGCGGATGAGCACGCCGCCGACCAGGAACACCGGCATCATCAGCAGCATGCCGACCCGCAGGTTCGTGCGGTCGCCGATGAAGCCGACCAGCGGCAGGATCAGCAGACCCGGGATCACCCAGAGCGACGCCACCGAGAATCCCATCGAGCGGGCCCGGGGCGGGATGGCGAGGGCGAGCGAGGCGAAGATGCCGGGCGCCAGCACGGCCAGGCCGGCGTTGATGACGATGTTGGCGGCGATGGCGACGGCCAGGTTCGGGGCGAGGGCGAAGACCACGGCCGCGACCGACACGACCGCCGCGGCCTGCCCCAGGAACCCCATCACCTTCTCCACGCCCTGGGCCATGAGCTTCGTGCTGACCCTGGCGCCGACGATCAGACCGGCGAGCTGGGCCGGCTCGGCCGCCGCGGCGGCGAAGCCGCGAGCCCGTTCGTCGAGGCCGAAGACCTGCTCGTACAGGAGGCCGGCGAGCGATGCGAAGCCGATGAGGGCGGCGGCCAGGAACGGCAGCGAGTACCAGATGCGGCGCAGGGTCTCGATCTTCCAGACGATGCGCCACGACTCCGCGAACGACGGGGCCGGCTCCTCGATGGCGGCCACGTCGTCGGTGATGCCCATCGCCCGGCGCTCGTGGACGCCCCGGACCGGCTCGCGCAGGCGCAGGGCCAGCACGACGAACACCACCGTGGGCAGCGCCAGGACGAAGAACGGGGCGCGCCACCCGTAGGCGGCCGCGAGCAGGCCGGCGAGGAGCGGGCCGGCGAACGAGCCGACCGCGTTGGCGGCGCGGTGGGCCGAGAACACCTTGGGGCGCTGGGGGATGTCGTAGTAGTCGGCCAGCAGCGAGTTGTGCGTGGGCTCGACGACCGCCCGGCCGATGCCCGACCCCGAGCGGGCCAGGCCGAGGAGGAGCACCGTGCCGGCCATCCCCGTGAAGACCGAGAAGAGGGCCCAGCCGGCGGCGCCGATCCAGGCGATGCGCACCCGGCTGTACCGGTCGGCGAGGACGGCGATGGGCACCTGGAGGGCGAGCGAGACGAGGGCGATGAGGGCGACGACGGTGAGGACGCCCTGGAGGTCGAGGCCGAACTCGTCGCGGATCTCCGGGAGGAGCACGTTGAACGCGGTGCGGTCGAGCTCGTCGACGGCGTTCAGTCCGAAGAGCACGACGAGCGGCAGCACGGCCGCGCCGCCGGTCACGCCCTCGGCCCACCGCCGCACCGCGCTCATGCCGACACCGGTTCCTTGGGCGCGACGTCGGGGCCGGCCGCGGGTTCCTCCGCGCCGAGCCGCACGACGGAGATCCCGGCCGCGTCGAGCCCGGCCCGGGCCGCCACCGCCTCGACCCACCGGTCGCGCAGTCGCAGGGCGAGGCCGCCGAGCCCGCCGGGGGCGATCAGCAGGACGAGCAGGATGCCGGCACCGCTCGACAGCAGCTGCCACGAGACCGGGAGGAACCACCGCGTGCCCTGCACGTAGAGGGCACCGAGGATGGCGCCGGCCGGCGTCGCCACCCCGCCCACCACGGCCATGGAGAACACCGCCAGGTTCTCGGCCGGGTGGTACGGGTTCTCGTCGAGCCCGCCCGACACGTGCACGAGCAGGCAGCCGGCCATCGCCGCGATCGCGCCCGACAGCGCGAACGCCGTGAGCCGCACCCGCGTGGCGCTGATGGAGAAGGCCTGGGCGGCCCGCTCGTTGTCGCGCACGGCGAGCATGGCCCGACCGGTGCGGCTGGAGCGGATGCCCCGCAGCGCCAGGAGGACGGCCACGAGGACGGCGAGGACCACGTAGTAGAAGCGCGTCTGCGAGTCGAGGTCGACCCGGCCCAGCAGCGGCGGCCGCGGGATCCGACCCTGGGGCACCCACTCGGCGATCGAGAACCGCGGGTTCAGCAGGTACGAGGTCGTGGCCAGGGCGAAGGCGAACGTCGTGACGGCCAGGTACAGGCCGCCGAGGCGGAGGGCGGGCAGGCCGACGACCACCGCCGCCACCGCCCCCGCCACGGCGGCCAGCAGCAGCGCGAGGGTGAGGTCGAGGCCCCAGTCGACGGTCGCCTTGCCGCCGAGGCAGGCACCGAGGGCGAAGAACGCGATCTGGCCGAGGGACACCTGGCCCGACCAGCCCGTGAGCACCACGACCGAGAGACAGAGGAGGGCGTAGACGAGCAGCGTCTCGGCCTTGAAGACGCGGTCGATCGACAGCAGGTGCGGCAGCACCACGGCGACGCCGGCGAGGAGCAGGAGCCCGCCGATGCGGGCGGCGCGCACCCGGGGCAGCCGGGCCAGGGCGGCGGGCAGCGGCCGCACGTCCTCGCTGGCCCGCCACGACGAAGCGTCGGCGATGTCGACCCGCCGTGCCGCCCGCCGGCGGAGGACGAGGGCGACGGCGATCACGACGGCGAGCACGGGATCGATGAGGTCGGGGCTCTCGGTGTTCTGGCCCACCCCGATCTCGAGCACCCCGAGCGCCACGGCCGTGGTGGCGATGGTGGTGAGCTCGGTCATCCGGCCGATCAGCAGCGCGGCCAGGGCTCGCAGCAGCACGGCGAAGCTGAGGCCGGCGGCCGCGGTGCCCGGCAGCAGGCCGGCCCGCAGGAAGACGGCGATGAAGGAGAGCAGCGCGGCGAGCGACCAGACCACGGTCTGGAGCCGCTTGACGGGCACGCCCAGCGAGCCGGCCCGGTCGCTGCTGTCCGCCGCGGCGCGCACGGCGACGCCCACCGCCGTGCGTCGCAGCAGCACGCCGAGGGCGATGGCGGCGAGGGGGATCACGATGACCGCCAGCAGCGCGTATGTGCGGAAGACGAAGCCGCCGATGGCGAATCGGAACTGGAACGGCGCGACGAGCGACACGTCCTCGACCGCGCCCCGGCCGAAGGCCCGGGGCAGGAGGATGGCGCTGGCCAGGAGGAGCTGCGAGAGGCCGAGCGTGGCCACCGTCAGCAGGAGCCGGGGCGCCTTGGCGAAGCGACGGATGACCGCCAGCTCGACCACGGCGCCGAGCACGAGCGAGCCGACGAGGCCGATGCCGGTGGCGGCGAGCCAGGGCCAGCCCCAGACGGTGGAGAGCATGGCGGCGAGCACGAGCGGCGTGGTGCCGAGGTCGGCGTGGGCGAAGTTCAGGACCCGGTTCGAGCGGTAGGTGAGGGCCATGCCGAGCGCGACCAGCGACGTGAGGCCACCGACGAGCATCCCGTGGACGAAGAGCCCGGCCGACAGAGGGAAGAGGAGCTGCTGCACGGCGACGATCGCCAGCGCCGGCAGCACCGGGTGCACGATCCGGCGCGCCCAGGCGCCGCGGGGCGGCGGTGGCTCGTCGACCGCGACGGAGGTGTCGGTGGCGTGGCTCGATGCAGCGATGTGACGGATCCCCCTGGACCTGCCGGTCAAGGTAACGCGATGTCACCACCCCGCTGGGCCGCCGGCGTTGTCCGGCGTGCGTAAGTCCGTCGTGCGTGCGCGAACCCGCCGCTCAGCCGGAATCACGCACAGACAACGGGTTGGCGCACGGCAGTCGGCGGAGACCGGGGCCGGTCGGGCGTGCGTGAGTCCGTCGTGCGTGCGCGAACCCGCCGCTCAGCCGGAATCACGCACAGACAACGGGTTGGCGCACGGCAGACGCCGCCGCCGGGCCGCGCCGCCTCCGTCGCGCCCTTGCCCTTGACTTCCCGCAGCCGGTCAGCGGATGGCGGACTCGATGGCGGCGGCGGCCGCCACGACGACGGCCGCGTGGAGGCGGCCGGGCTGGCGGGACATGCGGCCGACGGGGCCGCTCACGCTGACGGCGGCCACCACGTCGCCGTGGCCGTCGCGCACGGGGGCGCTGACCGACGCCACGCCCGGCTCCCGCTCCTCGACGCTCTCTGCCCACCCCCGGCGGCCCGCGGCGGCCTCGGGCCGGAGCACCTTGCCCGCCGAGCCCCGCTCCAGCGGCAGCACCGAGCCGACGGCGACGATGGTGCGCAGCTCGTTCGGCGAGTCGAGCGAGGCGACGCAGCGCCGCCCGGCGCCGTCGACAACGTAGAGCTGCACGGACTCACCGGTCTCCTCGCGCAGGCGCTCGAGCGCAGGGCGGGCCGCCTCGACGAGCGGGAACCCGCCGGCCGAAGCGCGGCCGAGAGCGATGAGGCGCGTGCCGAGGGCGAAGCGGCCGTCGCCGTCGCGCCGTACGAGGCCGTGGACCTCGAGGGCGACGGCCAGCCGGTGGGCCGTGGCCCGGGGCAGGGCGGTGGCGGTGACGAGCTCGCCGAGGCCCTTGGCGCCGCCGGCCAGCGCGTCGAGCACCAGCACCGCCTTGTCCAGGACGCCCACGTCGCTTACCCTGTGTTCCACAAGCCGGATTCCTAGTCCCAGGATGTGAGACAGTGCAAGCGAGGACCCTGAGCCAGAAGGTGTGGGACTCCCACCTCGTACGTCGCGAGGAGGGGCAGCCCGACCTGCTCTACATCGACCTCCACCTCGTCCACGAGGTCACCAGCCCGCAGGCGTTCGACGGCCTCCGCATCAGCGGCCGCACCGTCCGCCGCCCCGACCTCACCGTCTGCACCGAGGACCACAACGTCCCCACCGCCGACACCGACCAGCCCATCGCCGACCCGATCAGCCGTCGGCAGGTCGAGGTGCTGCGGGCCAACGCCGCCGAGTTCGACCTCGTCAACTTCCCGATGCGCGATCCCGGCCAGGGCATCGTGCACGTGATCGGCCCCGAGCAGGGCCGGACGCTGCCGGGCATGACGATCGTCTGCGGCGACTCCCACACGTCCACCCACGGCGCCTTCGGCGCGCTGGCGTTCGGCATCGGTACGAGCGAGGTCGAGCACGTCCTCGCCACCCAGACCCTGCCGCAGGCGCCGGCCCGGACCATGGCCATCACCGTCGACGGCGACCTGCCGGCCGGGTCGACCGCCAAGGACGTGATCCTCGCCATCCTCGGCCGCATCGGCACCGGCGGCGGGATCGGCCACATCGCCGAGTACCGCGGCTCCACGATCCGCTCGCTCTCGATGGAGGGCCGCATGACCGTGTGCAACATGTCGATCGAGGCCGGCGCCAAGGCCGGGCTGATCGGCCCCGACGACGTCACCTTCGCCTACCTCGAGGGCCGGGGCCGGGCCCCGAAGGGCACCGACTGGGACGACGCGGTCGCCTACTGGCGCACGCTGGCCACCGACCAGGGCGCATCCTTCGACAAGGAGGTCGCCCTCGACGCGGCCGAGATCCTCCCCCACGTCTCGTGGGGCACGAACCCGGGCCAGGTCGCGTCGATCGACGCCCGGGTCCCGGACCCGACGGCCATCGGCGATCCCGACGAGCGGGGCGCGGCCGAGCGGGCCCTCGAGTACATGGGCCTCACCGCCGGCACCCAGCTCCGCGACGTCGGCGTCGACACCGTGTTCATCGGCTCGTGCACCAACAGCCGGATCGAGGACCTGCGGCTGGCGGCCGACGTCGCCCGTGGGCGTCGGGTGGCGAGCGGCGTGCGCACGCTCGTCGTGCCCGGCTCGTGGGCCGTCAAGGCGCAGGCCGAGGCCGAGGGCCTCGACGTCGTGCTGCGGGAGGCCGGCTTCGACTGGCGCGACCCGGGCTGCTCGATGTGCCTGGCGATGAACCCCGACAAGCTGGCCCCCGGCGAGCGGTGCGCCTCGACCTCGAATCGCAACTTCGAGGGCCGGCAGGGCCGCGGCGGTCGCACCCACCTCGTCTCTCCCGCGGTGGCGGCGGCCACCGCCATCGCCGGCCACTTCGCCACGCCCGACGACCTGGCGCCCGTGGCGGAGGCGGCCCGATGAAGGCCGTCCGCATCGTCCAGGGCACCGCCGTCCCGCTCGACCGCTCCGACGTCGACACCGACCAGATCATCCCGAGCGACTGGTTGAAGCAGGTCGAGCGCACCGGCTTCGAGAAGGGCCTCTTCTCCGAGTGGCGTGACGACCCGGCGTTCGTGATGAACGACGAGCGCTTCGCCCACGCCACGATCCTCGTGGCCGGCCCCAACTTCGGCACGGGGTCGTCGCGCGAACACGCCGTGTGGGCCATCCAGCAGCACGGGTTCGAGGCCGTCGTGTCGCCCCGGTTCGGCGACATCTTCCGCAACAACGCGACCAAGAACGGCCTCGTCCCTGTCGTCGTGCCGGCCGAGCTGGGCGCCCGCCTCTTGGCGGCCGTCGAAGCCGACCCCACGCTCGAGCTGGTGGTCGACGTCGACCGGCGGGTGCTCGAGGTGCCGGCCCTCGGCATCGTGGAGCCGTTCCCGCTCGACGACTCCGTCCGCCACCGCTTCCTCGAGGGCCTCGACGACATCGGGATCACGATGCAGCAGGAGCCGGAGATCACCGCCTTCGAGCGAGATCGCCCGGCGTGGATGCCGGTGGCGCGGTAGGCATCCGAACCGGAACCGGCGGCGTGACCGGCAACGTGCGAGCGATGGCGAGCGACACGGAGATCAGGCCCGACGTCGCGCCGCCGGCGCTGGACGGCGACCACGAGCGCATGGCCCACATCGTGTACCCGAAGGAGAAGATCCTGGAGGCGGCGGTGACCGGCGCACCCGTGTTCGCGCTGTGCGGCAAGGTCTGGGTGCCGAACCGCAACCCGGACAAGTACCCGGTGTGCCAGGGCTGCATCGACGCCTTCGAGGCCGCGCTCGGGCGCCCCTGGCCCGGTCGCCGCTGACGTCGCCCGGAGGTTGGCGGCCACGGCGGCGCGGGGTACGCGGCAGCGACGCCGCCCCCGCCACCCGGGGCGGTCGGCGGCGCCGTAGACCTCTGTGCCCATGGAGCAGATCCTCGTCACCGGCGCGACCGGGTACATCGGCGGACGGCTCGTGCCCGAGCTGCTCGCCGCCGGCTACCGCGTCCGCTGCCTGGCCCGCACCCCGGCCAAGCTGCAGGACTTCCCGTGGCGGGCCGACGTCGACGTCGTCCCCGGCGACGTGACCGACGCCGGGTCGCTGACCGCGGCCATGGAGGGCTGCGCGGCCGCCTACTTCCTCGTCCACTCGATGGGCGGCGACGAGCGCTTCGCCGAGCACGATCGCCGGGCCGCCGAGGTCTTCCGCGACGCCGCCGCGACCGCCGCCCGGCTGGAGCGCATCGTCTACCTCGGTGGGCTCGGCGCCGACGAGGACGACCTGTCCGACCACCTGCGGAGCCGGCACGAGGTGGGCCGGGTGCTCGCCGCCGGTCCAGTCCGGGTCACGGAACTGCGGGCGGCGGTGGTGATCGGCTCCGGGTCGGCCAGCTTCGAGATGCTGCGGAACCTCGTCGACCACCTGCCGGGCATGGTGTGCCCGCGCTGGGTCCGGAACCGGTGCCAGCCCATCGCCGTGCGCGACGTGCTGCACCAGCTCGTCGCCGCCCTGCGGCTACCGGCGGCGGCGCCGGGCGTCATCGAGATCGGCGGCCCCGACGTCCTCACCTACGAGGAGATGATGCAGACGTTCGCCGCCGTGGCGGGCCTGCGCCGGCGCCTGATCGTCCCCGTCCCCCTCCTGTCGCCTCGGCTGTCGTCGCTGTGGATCGGGCTGGTGACGCCGCTCCCGGCCGGCCTCGCCCGTCCGCTGGTCGAATCGCTGCTGAACGAGGTCGTCGTGCGGGGCGACGAGGCGCGGCGCTGGTTGCCCCACGACGCGATCGACTTCCGGACGGCGCTGGAGCTCGCGTTGCGGCGGGTCGAGGGCTTCGACGTGTCGACGTCGTGGTCCAGCGCCGGCCTGCCCGGGCGCACCCCGGCCGATCCCCTGCCGACCGACCCCGACTGGGCCGGCGGGACGCTGCTCGCCGACGAGCGGGAGGCCACCACCACGGCGTCGCCGGCGGCGGTGTTCGCCACGGTCGCGGGCATCGGCGGCCGGCGGGGCTGGCTCGTGGCCGACCCGCTCTGGATCGCCCGGGGCGGGCTCGAC
>JACDCH010000070.1 GCA_013694495.1 Acidimicrobiia bacterium
CCCGGTAGGCGCCGTCGAAGCGCACGACCACGCTGCCGCCGGGCGGCACCGAAACGGGGAAGCCGGCGGCCTGGGGGCCGGAGCGGGGGCTGCGGACCTCGCCGCCCTGCGGGAACTGCAGCGTGGCCTGCCGGTCGGCGGCCTGCAGCAGGCCGACCCGCACGGCGCCACCGGCCGTGGTCAGCTCGGTGCCGGGGTAGAAGGTCGCCAGGATCTGCTCGACCGACGCCCCGGCGTCAGCGGCGTACTTGGCGCCCCACTGCGAGAGCCCGACGCCATGGCCGAACCCGCGGCCGTCGAGGGAGAGCACGGCGACGTCGGCGCGCGCCGGGGGCGCCACGGACCCCACGAGGGCCGCGACGAGGACGAACAGGACGAACGATGACCGTCGGCGCAAGACCCTCCATGCCATCACGACGAGGGGGCCACCCTCCATGGCCCGTTGGTGTCATTTCGACGTAGGCCCCCGAGCCTCCTGCCCGGCCCGCCGGATACGGTCGGACGGTGGCCAGGGGTCGGACGGCGCGGGTGCTCGTGCAGCGCTGGGACGGCCAGGCCCTGCGCCGCGATCCCGACGAGGTGATCGTGGAGGAGCCGATGGCGATCCACCTCGACGGCTCGCTGGTGGCCACCACCATGCGCACGCCGGGCCACGACTTCGAGCTGGCGGTCGGGTTCCTCCACGGCGACGGTCTCCTGGCCGGGGCGCCGGTCCGTTCGTGCCGATACTGCGGCACCGGCCCGGCGGTGGACACGGGGTTCAACGCCGTGTCGGTCGACACCGGCGGGTTGGCCCCCCCCGCCGCCCCTCGCCTGCAGACGACGACGTCGTCGTGCGGGCTGTGCGGCTCGGTCTCGGTCGACGAGCTGCGGGCCCGGATGGCCCCGCTGCCGGCCGGCGACCCGTGGGACCACGACGTGCTGGCCGCCCTGCCCGAGCGCGTCGCCTCGGCCCAGGAGCTGTTCGGCCGCACCGGTGGGGTCCACGCCGCCGCGGCGTGCCGGCGCGACGGCACGCCGGTCATCGTGCGCGAGGACATCGGGCGCCACAACGCGGTCGACAAGGTGGTCGGGCGCCTCCTCCTCGACGGCGCCCTCCCCGCCGCCGACGTGGCGCTGTACGTGAGCGGCCGGGCCAGCTTCGAGATCGTCCAGAAGGCATGGGCCGCCGGCCTGGCCGCGGTCGTGGCCGTCAGCGCGCCGTCGTCGATGGCCGTTGCCGCCGCCCAGGCCGCCGGCATCACCCTGTGCGGGTTCGCCCGGGCCGGCCATGTGAACCTCTACACCGCGCCTCGGTAGCGTGCCCGGGGTGCCTGAACCCCTCTCGCCGTCCGTCGGGTGGGGCGTCCTCCACCTGTTCTGCAAGCCGTCGCCGGCGGTCGACGCCGCGGCCGTGCTCGCCGCCGTGAAGGCTCTCCAAGCCGACGACCACCAGGTCGTCACCGCGGTCCTCCTCGGCCACAAGGCCGACGCGTGCTTCATGGCCCTCGGACCAGACCTGTGGCGGCTGCGCCGGTTCCAGACCGAGCTCGTCGGCGCCGGCTTCGAGGTGGTTGACAGCTTCGTGTCACTCACCGAGCTGTCGGAGTACTCCGAGCACCTCCCCGACGCGATGAAGGAGGCCCGGCTCCACCCGCAGCTGCCCCCCGAGGGCAAGCCGGCGTTCTGCTTCTACCCGATGTCGAAGCGGCGCCAGGTCCAGCAGAACTGGTTCACGCTGCCCTACGACGACCGCAAGGACCTGATGATGGCCCACGGCAAGTCGGGCCGGGCGTTCGCCGGGCGGGTGCTCCAGGTGGTCACCGGCGCCACCGGCGTCGACGACTGGGAGTGGGGCGTCACGCTGTTCGCCCAGCACCCCGACGACCTCAAGGAGGTCGTGTACACGATGCGGTTCGACGAGGCCTCGGCCATCTATGCCGACTTCGGGCAATTCGTCACGGGCATGGTGTCGACCCCCGACGAACTGCTCACCGAGCTCGGCGTCCGCCCGTCGTCCTGAACCCGAGCCGTAACCGCAGGGAAACGCGGAGGACAGCTACTGTGCGCGCCCATCGTTCCCTGGGCCCGGCGATTGCTCCTCCTTGCTCTGCTGTTCGCCACGATCGGCGTGCTTGCGGGTGGTCCGAACGCGAGCGCCGAAGCAGCGGCGCCGTCCGGCACGAGCGAGGGCGGCGAGGGCGTGCGCGGCACGTTCATCGACAAGAAGGGCACCCGAGCCCCGGGTGACGACGTACCTCTCGTCGACGTCGAGGTCGTCATCACCACCACCGCCGGCGACGAGGTGGTCAGCGGCACGACGGACGAGGAAGGAATCATCGAGCTCGAGCTCCCGTCGCCGGGCGAGTACATCGCCACCGTGCAGCTCGACACGCTGCCCGAGGGGGTGGGCCTGGCCGAGGGCGCCGAGGTGCGGCCGTTCTCGGTGGACCCGAACGACACGTTCCGCCTGAACATCCAGTTCGGCCAGCGCGAGCGCGAGACGTCGACGAAGCTCGACCAGCTTCCTCAGCTCGTGTTCAAGGGCGTCCAGTTCGGCCTGATCATCGCCATCTGCGCCGTGGGCCTCTCGATCATCAACGGCACGACGGGCCTCGTGAACTTCTCCCACGGCGAGCACGTCACGTGGGGCGCGGTGGCGGCCTGGTTCCTCAACGTCGACCACGGCATCCATCTGGTCATCGCCGCACCACTGGCGATCCTCATCGGGGCGGCCACCGGCGCCCTCACCGACATGATCCTGTGGCGGCGGCTGCGCAACCGGGGCGTGAGCCTCCTGGCCATGATGATCGTGTCGATCGGCTTGAGCCTCGCCGCTCGCAACGTGCTGCAGGTGGTGTTCGGGGAGACCACGAAGGCCTTTCGCGACTTCAACATCCAGATCGGTCACGACTACGGGCCCATCACGGCGGTGCCCAAGGACTTCTGGTTGATCGGCATCGCCATCCTCGCCCTCGTCGGCGTGGCGTCGACCCTCCAGTACACGCGCATCGGCAAGGCCACGCGGGCCATCGCCGACAACCCCGACCTCGCCGCGTCGTCGGGCATCGACGTGAACCGGGTGGTCCTCTTCGTGTGGGCCGCCGGCGGCGGTCTCGCCGCCCTCGGCGGGATCCTGTTCGCCGTCGGCGAGCGGGTGCAGTTCGACACCGGCTTCAAGCTCCTGTTGCTGATGTTCGCCGGCATCACCCTCGGCGGCCTCGGCACGGCCTACGGGGCGCTCGTCGGCAGCTTCGTCGTCGGCATGCTCATCCAGACCTCGGCCTTGATCATCCCGACCGAGCTCAAGAACGTCGGCGCCCTCGTCGTACTCATCCTGGTGCTGCTGGTGAGGCCCCAGGGCATCCTCGGCCGAGCCGAGCGGATCGGGTAGCGGGGGGCGACGACGTGGACTGGCGCCTCATCTTCGATACGGCCCTCACCCAGGGGTTCGGGCCCCAGGCGATCGTGGTCGCGCTGGCGGCCATCGGCCTCAACGTGCAGTTCGGCTACGCGGGGCTGCTGAACTTCGGGCAGGTCGCGTTCCTCGCGGTCGGCGCGTACTCGATCGCCATGGGCGTCGACACGTTCGGTCTCAACTTCTGGCTGTGCGTGTTCCTCGCCCTCCTTTCGGCAGTTGTCCTCGCGCTGCTGCTGGGGTTCCCCACGCTTCGGCTGCGCACCGACTACCTGGCCATCGTCACCATCGCGGCCGGCGAGATCATCCGGCTCGTGCTCCGGGCCGGGAGCTATCGGGGGACGACGGGCGGCGCCGCCGGCATTCAGAACTTCGCCGACGACTTCTTCGAGATCAACCCGTTCCCCCGGGGCTCGAACGGGATCGGGTTCGTCGACTACAGCTCGAGCGATCTCTGGGTGATGACGGTTGGCTGGGGGCTCGTGGCCGCGTCCTGTCTCATGATCTTCCTTCTCATCCGCAGCCCGTGGGGACGAGTGGTCAAGGCCATCAGGGAGGACGAGGACGCGGTCCGCAGCCTCGGCAAGAACGTCTACCTCTACAAGATGCAGGCCCTCATCCTCGGCGGCGTGATCGGCGCGGTCGGAGGGATGATCTTCGCGATCGACCGCCAGTCGATCGTGCCCGACAGCCTGGGGACGCAGCGGACGTTCTTCGCCTACACCGCCCTGATCCTCGGCGGCTCGGGGCGGGTCGGCGGGCCGGTCGTGGGCGCCATCGTGTTCACGTTTCTCACCGCGTTCACCGACACCACGCTGCGCGAGCTGGTCGAGAACAACATCCTCGACAAGATCCCGTTGCTGCCGAGCGACCTCCTCGTGGCGAACGAGGTCGGCATCGCGGTACAGATCCTCGTCGGGCTCGGGCTCATGGCCCTCATGATCTTCCGGCCCCAGGGCATCTTCGGTGACAAGCGGGAGGTGGCGATCAGTGCCCGTCGCTGACACCTGGATGGAGCCGGTCGAGCGGACACCGGGCTGCTCGAAGCCCGACCCGATCCTCGTGGCCGACGGCGTGCGGCGCACGTTCGGCGGCCTGACCGCGGTCGATGTCGGTCACGTCGAGGTCCAGCGGGGCTCGATCACCGCGCTCATCGGCCCCAACGGCGCCGGCAAGACGACGTTCTTCAACCTGCTCACCGGCTTCGACGAGCCCGACGAGGGCACCTGGACGTTCGACGGCGCATCGGTGGCCGGCATCCCCGCCCACAAGGTCGCCCGCCGGGGAATGGTCCGCACGTTCCAGCTCACGAAGTCCCTGGCCCGGCTGTCGGTGCTGGAGAACATGAAGCTGGGCGCCACCGCGCAGCGCGGTGAGGGCTTCTTCGCCGCCCTCGCTCGACCGCTGTGGAGCGCCCAGGAGAAGGACGTCACGGAGCGGGCCGACGAGCTCCTGGTGCGCTTCAAGCTCGACCACATGCGCGGCGAGTTCGCCGGCGAGCTGTCGGGGGGCCAGCGCAAGCTCCTCGAGATGGCGCGTGCGCTCATGGTGCAGCCGCAGATGGTCATGCTCGACGAGCCGATGGCCGGCGTGAACCCGGCGCTCACCCAGTCGTTGCTCGAGCATGTGAAGGCGTTGCGCGACGACGGCATGACGGTGCTGTTCGTCGAGCACGACATGGACGTGGTCCACGACATCTCGGACTGGGTGGTTGTCATGGCTGAGGGGAAGATCATCGCCGAGGGAACCGCCGACGACATCAGCACCAATTCGCTCGTGATCGACGCCTATCTGGGCTCGCACCACGACGCGCCGTTGACCGAAGCCGAGGTGCAGGCCCAGCTGGCCGAGGCCGAGGCCGCCATCGCGATCGAGGAGGGGAGGGCTGACGATGTCTGAACAACAGCTCGAGCTGATCGACCCCGGCGCGTGGGAGGGCCCGCTTCTCCAAGCCTCCGACATCGTCGCCGGGTACGTCCCTGAGGTCGACATCCTGTCCGGCTGCCAGCTCTCACTCCATGAAGGCGAGTTGGTGGGCATCATCGGCCCGAACGGCGCCGGCAAGTCGACGCTGCTGAAGGCGCTGTTCGGTCTCGTGCCGGTACGGAGCGGTTCGGTGCAGCTGCGCGGCCACGACATCACCGGCGCCAAGGCCCACTCCCTCGTCGGTCTCGGTGTCGGCTACGTGCCCCAGAACAACAACGTGTTCCCCCGGCTGACGGTCGAGGAGAACCTGCAGATGGGCGCCTACCAGCAGCCCCGTGAGTTCGGCCGGCGCTTCGACGAGGTGGCCGAGCTGTTCCCGCTGCTCGGGCAGCGCCGGAAGCAGCGGGCCGGGTCCCTCTCCGGCGGTGAGCGCCAGATGGTGGCGATGGGACGGGCGTTGATGATGCGCCCGTCGGTGCTGCTGCTCGACGAGCCGTCGGCCGGGCTGTCCCCGGCGTACCAGGACGAGGTGTTCATCCGCTGCCGCCAGATCAACGACACCGGTGTGTCGATCATCATGGTCGAGCAGAACGCCCGCCGGTGCCTGCAGATCTGCCACCGGGGCTTCGTGCTCGACCAGGGCCGCAACGCCTACACCGGCTCGGGGGACGACCTCCTCACCGACCCCAAGGTCATCGAGCTCTACCTGGGGACCCTGGCCAAAGCGCGATAGGTAGCCCGGTCGGCGGCCCGCCCCAACGCTTCTGGCAGCGGATCGAGGCGCCAGGGAGCGTGGAACCGCTGCCAGATGGGCGCAGGGACGCCCGCAGGGTCACTCCTGGGCGGTGTCGGCCGTCCTCGGGATGACCGTGCAGCTCGGCTCGTCCACTAGGGCTTTGCGCAACTCGGGGGAGGCGAGGACGGCGGCCTCGTTCAGCGCCGTCTTCCAGCGGGCGCCGGTGCGCTCGACCTCGTTGGTGAGCTGGGTGCCCCGGGAGACGAATGGCTCGGCGTCCTCCCGGTCGGGGAAGTCCTCGACCATCTCACGGGCGTAGGCCCAGTCCTCGGCCAGCTCGTCGCCGCCGACCGCCAGCCGCTGCGTCGCCGTGCCCTCGTCGGGGCCGAGGAGGCCGAGCACCTCGTCGACCATCGTGTCGGTCCGGGACTCGGCGTCGGCCACGAAGCCCCGGAACAGGTCCTTGCGCACACCGACGTCCTCCACGGCGACCCCTGCCTGGGACAGCTCCTCGACCAGCTCGCCCAGGTCCTCCCGCCACGCCACTGTGGCGTCGCACAAACCCACTGCCAGTCCCGACGGGGTCGACGGGGCTGGCGCGCCCTCCTCATCGTCCGGTCCACCGTCACCGCTGCACGCAGCGAGGAGGACGAGCGCTGCGATCGCAACCCGGACGCGCAACGGGCCCGCCCCAGAAG
>JACDCH010000071.1 GCA_013694495.1 Acidimicrobiia bacterium
GGCCGCGACCCCGGCCGAGGGCCCGGCCCCGATCGAGCCCGAGCCGCTGCGCGGCGCGGCCGCCCGGATCGTGGCCAACATGCAGGCCAGCCTCGACGTCCCCACGGCCACCAGCTTCCGCGAGGTCCCGGCGAAGCTGCTCGAGGTCAACCGCAAGGTGATGAACGGCTACCTGGGGCGCACCCGGGGCGGCAAGGTCAGCTTCACCCACCTCATCGGCTACGCCATCGTCCGGGCCATCGCCGACGAGATGCCGGTGATGAACCGCACGTTCACCACCGACGCCGACGGCAAGCCTGCTGTCGTCAGGAACACCTCGGTGAACCTCGGCATCGCGGTCGACGTCGAGAAGTCCGACGGCAGCCGCACACTGCTCGTCCCCGTCATCCGGGGCACGGAGGCAATGGACTTCCGCGCCTTCTGGGGCGCCTACGAGGACCTCATCCGCAAGGTCCGGTCGAACAAGATCGGCGCCGACGACATGGCCGGCGCCACCATCACCCTCACGAACCCGGGCACGATCGGCACGAAGCAGTCCGTTCCAAGGCTCATGCCCGGCCAGGGCGTCATCGTCGGCGTCGGCGCCATCGACTACCCGGCGCACTACGAGGGGGCCGACCCGGCGAACCTCGCAGACCTCGGCGTGTCCAAGGTGGTGACGATCACCTCCACGTACGACCACCGCGTGATCCAGGGCGCCGAGTCCGGTCTGTTCCTGAAGACCGTGCACGACCTCCTCCTCGGCGGACAAGGCTTCTACGACTCGGTGTTCCGGGCCCTCGGCGTGCCGTACGCCGCGGTGCAGTGGCGGCGCGACGTCAACCCGGTCGACCGCGAGGACGCGGCGCTGGCCAAGCAGGTGGCGGTCGACACCCTCATCCGGGTGCACAGGGTGCGGGGCCACCTCATCGCCGACCTCGACCCCTTGGCGTGGAAGGAACCCGAGATGGAGCCGGAGCTCGATCCGGCCACCTACGGGCTCACGATCTGGGACCTCGACCGCGAGTTCCTCACCGGCGGCCTCGGCGGGAAGTCCCGCATGACGCTCGGCGAGATCCTGGGCACGTTGCGCGATGCGTACTGCCGCACGATCGGCATCGAGTACATGCACATCCAGGAGCTCGACGAGCAGCGCTGGTTGCAGTCGCAGGTCGAGGGGGCGAACGACACGCTCGACGTCGACGACAAGCGCCACATCCTGGGCCGGCTCAACGCGGCCGAGGCGTTCGAGACGTTCCTGGGCACGAAGTACGTGGGCCAGAAGCGCTTCGGCCTGCAAGGGGCCGAGTCGGCCATCCCCATCCTCGACGCGGTGCTCGAGCGGGCCGCCGACGACGACCTCGACGGCGTCGTGATGGGCATGGCCCACCGGGGTCGCCTGAACGTGCTCACCAACATCGTGGGCAAGAGCTACGACCAGGTGTTCAAGGAGTTCGAGGGCGCGGTCGACCCCGAGTCGATCCAGGGCTCGGGCGACGTGAAGTACCACCTCGGCCAGGTCGGCAAGTACGTGTCCCGCTCGGGCAAGGAGCTCGAGGTCGAGCTGTCGGCCAACCCCAGCCACCTCGAGACGGTCGACCCGATCGTGGTGGGCATGGCCCGGGCCAAGCAGGACCTCATCAACCAGCCCGGCTCGTTCTCGGTGCTGCCGGTGCTCATCCACGGCGACTCGGCGTTCGCCGGCCAGGGCGTCGTGGCCGAGACGCTGCAGCTCGGGATGATCAAGGGATACCGCGTCGGCGGCACGATCCACCTGATCATCAACAACCAGCTCGGGTTCACCACGCCGCCCGAGTCGGCGCGGAGCTCGGAGTACTGCACCGACGTCGCCAAGATGGTGCAGGCGCCGATCTTCCACGTGAACGGCGACGACCCCGAGGCGTGCGTGCGGGTGGCCCGCCTGGCCTACGCCTACCGGGAGCAGTTCAACAAGGACGTCGTCATCGACATGATCTGCTACCGGCGGCTCGGTCACAACGAGGGCGACGACCCGAGCTACACCCAGCCGCTCATGTACAAGCGCATCGAGGGCCGGCGCTCCGTGCGGAAGCTCTACACCGAGGCGCTGGTGAAGCGGGGCGACATCTCCATCGAGGAGGCCGAGCACGCCCTCGACGACTTCCAGGCCCGCCTCCAGGAGGCGCTCGACCAGACCCGCCACGACAAGCCCCAGAAGGCGGTGAAGGCCGCGACCCCACCGGCGCCCGTCGGGGTGTTGCCCCGTGTGCCCACGGGTGTCGAGCAGGACGTGCTCGACCGGATCTACGGCGTGCTGTCGTCGGTGCCCGAGGGCTTCACCATCCACCCGAAGCTGGCCAAGCAGTTCGACGCCCGCACCAAGATGTACCAGCAGGACGGGGAGGTCGACTGGGCGCTGGGCGAGGCCTTCGCCTTCGGCACCCTGCTGCTCGAGGGCACCGACATCCGCATCGCCGGCCAGGACAGCCGCCGGGGCACGTTCAGCCAGCGCCACGCCGTCCTCGTCGACAACGTGAACGAGGCCGACTGGTCGCCCCTGGCCCACCTCGACCCGGACCAGGCCCGGTTCTTCATCTACGACTCGCTGCTGTCGGAGTACGCGGCCGTCGGCTTCGAGTACGGCTATGCGGTCACGAACCCCGAGGCGCTGGTGGCCTGGGAGGCGCAGTTCGGCGACTTCGTCAACGGTGCCCAGATCATCATCGACCAGTACCTCGTCGCCGCCGAGGACAAGTGGGGGCAGAAGGCGCCGCTCGTGATGCTCCTGCCCCACGGCTACGAGGGACAGGGCCCCGAGCACAGCTCGGCCCGCATCGAGCGGTTCCTGTCGGCCGCCGCCGAAGACAACATCCAGGTCGCCAACGCCACCACCGCGGCGCAGTACTTCCACCTGCTGCGCCGCCAGATGCGGGGCAGCGCCCGCAAGCCGCTCATCGTCTTCACGCCCAAGTCGCTGCTGCGGGCCAAGCAGGCCCGGTCCAAGGTCGGCGACCTCACGAACGGCTCGTTCCAGGAGGTCCTCGCCGACCCGAGCTTCGCCGGCGACCCCGCCGCCGTCCGTCGGGTGGTGCTCGCGTCGGGCAAGGTCGCCTACGACGCCATCGCCGCCCGCGACACCGGCGAGGTCGCGGTGCCCGTGCTCCGGGTCGAGCAGCTCTACCCGTGGCCGACGGAGTGGCTGGCCAAGGCGCTCGCCCAGTACCCGGCCGCCGAGGAGCTGGTCTGGCTGCAGGAGGAGCCCGAGAACATGGGCCCCTGGAACTTCGTCAAGGGCAGCCTCTACGAGCACCTGTCCGATCGATTCTCGATCAAGCGGGTCAGCCGCTACGAGAGCGGCAGCCCGGCCACCGGCTCCAAGGCCATCCGCGACCAGGAGCAGGAGCAGATCGTGCAGCAGGCCCTCGGCCTCGCCTGACCTCGGGACCCTCCCTCGTCAGCGGCCAGCCGTTGCGCGTCAGGCGTCCTCGGGGATCTTGTCCCACCACTGGCACCACCACTCGGCGCCCACCAGGATCCGGAGCTTGGGGTGCCAGCAGTACGAGATGTCGGCGGTGTTCTCCAGGTAGTACAGGCAGTTGTCGCACTTCTCCTCGCCCGATGGCCGGCCCTTCAGGACGGCGTTGGATGCGAGGATGCGAAGCTCCATGGCGAGCTTCTCGTCGATCTCCTTGGGCTCCGGGTCGGGGATCACGTAGTCGGACATCCGACGAACGTACCCGTAGCGCCGAGGCGAGCCTGCTACGCAGGACCTGCGGGCGCATGGGGGTTGACGGTCATGGGGTCGCAGGTCCTTCCTGTCTCGCGGTTCGATTCCGGGCTCTCTCGTTGAGGGGCTTCGCCCGAAGCTGTCGGGAGCCCTTCATCTCCGCCGCAGGGGCACGCCGACCAGAGCCTCGAGCTCGGTCAGGGCGACGTCGGGGTCGTCGACCTTGATCGTGGCCATGCCCATGGCCCGGGCCGGCTTCAGGTTGACGCCGAGGTCGTCGAGGAAGACCACCTCCGCGGCGGCCACGTCGAGGGCCTCGAGGACGAGCTCGTAGGCGGCCGGGTCGGGCGTACGGACGCCGGCCTTGGACGACTCGATCACGACGTCGAACAGCTCGTGGAGGCGCAGCGCCGCCGACCAGCCGTCGCCGTCGTGCATCGACGCCACGTTGTTGGTGAGCAGCGCGGTCCGGAGCCCGTGCCGGCGCAGCGCCCGTACGGCATCGACCATCTCGGTCCGGAGGTCGCCGGCGAGGAGGCCGAGTACGTCGCGGCCCGGCACCTGGTGCCCGAGCCGTTCGGACTCGGCTGCGAACAGCGCGTCGAAGGCGTCGAGGTCGACCTCGCTGCGCTCCAGCTGCGCCCACGCGTTGGTGTCCGGGTCGGTGGCGTTCACCGTCCGCAGGAACCGGTGTGGGAGGCCGCGCTCTTCCTCGTAGCGGGCGAAGGCCTCGAAGGGTGACGACGACAGCACGCCGCCGAAGTCCCACAGCACCGCCTTGAAGTCGCTCACGCCAGGAGGTCCTCGGCGACGGCTTCCCACATCAGCGTCGACAGGCGCAGCGACTCGACGTCGACGCGCTCGTCGTCGCCGTGGAACATGGCGCCGTAGTCCTCGATCGTGAGGCGCTCGCTGAAGAGCCCGAAGCCGTAGGCGGTCTGTCCGGCCCGGCGGAAGAAGCGCGCGTCGGTGGCGCCCACCGTGAGGAAGGGGACGATCGAGCTGCCGGGGTAGAAGCCGGTGGTCACCCTGGCGATCGTGTCCCACAGCGGCGTCTCGACCGGCGACGCCGTCGACGGGTCGTCGGTGGCGGACACGATCTCGACCTTGGCGGCCAGGTCGCCGAGGGACAGGTCGAGCAGGCGGCGGACGTCGGCACCGACCTGGCCGGGGAGGGTCCGGATGTCGACCTCGACGTCGACGCTGTCGGGGATGACGTTCGTCTTGGTGCCGCCGTGGACGATGGTCGGGGCGAACGTCGTATGCACGCAGGCGTGGAACTCACGGGCCAGGGCGAGGGGCAGCGCGTCGAGGGCGCCGAGGAACGTGCTCTCGTCGAGCAGCGGCGCGGTGACCGCCTCGCCGTAGCCCATCGAGCCGAGGAAGCGGCGCCACACGTCGTGGAGGACCGTGGGGGGCTGGAACTCGGCGAGCCGGCGCACGACCTCGGCGGCCGTCACCACGGCGTTGTCGGTGCGGTAGGGCTGCGACGCGTGGCCCGGCGTGCCCTTGACCCGCAGCGTGCACCAGTAGCTGCCCTTCTCGCCCACGATCACCGGCAGCTTGATACCGGTGGGCGAGGGGAGCGGGAAGCCGCCGGCCTCGGTTATCACGTAGTCGGCCAGCACCGCGTCGGGCTCGTTCTGCACGAGGTGGTCGGCGCCCCACGTGCCGAGCGACTCCTCGTCGGCCACGGCGGCGTAGATGAGGGTGCCCTTCGGCCGGAAGCCGCGGTCAGCGAGGCGCCGGAGGGCGACGGCCATCGACGCCGTGAGGTTGAGCATGTCGACCGCGCCGCGGCCCCACACCTCGCCGTCGACGAGCTCGCCGCCGAAGGGGTCGCGTTGCCAGCGGTCGGCGTTGGCCGGCACGACGTCGGTGTGGCCGAGCAGCAACAGCGACGGCGCCGACGGGTCGGACCCCTCGATGCGGGCGACGAGGTTGGCCCGGCCCGGGGCCGGTTCGCTCACCTCGAGGTCCAGCCCCGTGCCCTCGAGGTGCTGTCGCAGCACGTCGACGCTGCGGACCTCGCCGCCCGACGCGACGTGCCCGTCGTTCACGCACGCGTTGCGGATCAGGTGCTGGAGGAGGTCGGTGACCTCCGCGCTCGGGTCGTCGGTCGTCACGCCAGCGAACGTATCCGCGTTCGTGCACGACTTGTTTGCTTGACTTCCGAACCGACATGGGTCGTGTGCACGTCGTCGTGGATGGTTCGAACATCGCCACCGAGGGAAGGACCGCGCCCAGCCTCGCCCAGCTCGACGAAGCCGTGCGCGAGTTCGTCGAGCAGCACGGGCACGAGACGGTCACCGTCATCGTCGACGCGACGTTCGGTCATCGCATCGACGAACCCGAGCGCGAGCTGTTCGAGGAAGCGATCCTCGCCGGTGAGCTCGTCACCCCGCCGGCCGGCACGATCGGTCGCGGCGACGCCTTCATCCTCGAGGTCGCCCGGCGCGCCGATGCCGACGTGCTGTCGAACGACAGCTTCCAGGAGCTGCACGCGGAGCACCCCTGGTTGTTCGAGCAGGGCCGCCTCTGGGGTGGCAAGCCCGTGCCCGCAGTCGGCTGGGTTTTCGTGCCCCGCTCGCCGGTGCGCGGCATCATCAGCCGCCGCGCCGTGCAGGCCGCCAAGAAGGTGGCCCGGTCGAGGCAGCCGGCGCGAGCCGCGGTCGCCGCAGTCGAGGCCGATGTCGAGGTGTTCGACGAGAGCTCGGTCGCGCCCGTTGCCGCGGGTGCGGCTGCGGAGACCGGCGACGGTCGTCGTCGCCGGCGCCGCGGAGCCGGCGGATCGTCGCCGAGCGGCAGCACCAGCGAGCGCGGCACCCGTGCCGTGCAGCCCGAGCGCGCCGCGGCCGACGAGCGGGGCGACCGGGGCGACCGGGGGCCCCGCGAGCCGAGCAACGAGCAGCTCGCCTACGCCTCCTTCGTCGTGGAGCACCCTGTGGGCTCGGTGGTCACCGGTGTGGTCGACCGCTTCTCCTCGCACGGCGCGTACGTCTCCATCGGGCCGGCTGTGGGGTACGTCGCCCTCAAGTCGCTCGGCGACCCGCCGCCTCGCAGCGCCCGCGAGGTGCTGAGCCTCGGCGAGGAGCGCACGTTCACCGTCACCCGCTTCGACCCCACCACTCGTGGCATCGACGTCGTTCCCAGCGACGCCGGTGCCCCCCAGACCTCGGCCCCCGGCGACCCTGCCGGGATCGAGGCGGCGGACGCTCCTGCGGCCGTCGTGTCCCCCGCACCCGACGCCCAGGAGGCGCCCGTGTCACCCGTTGCCAGGAAGAAGGCAGCTGCCAAGAAGGCAGTGGCCAAGAAGGCTCCGGCCAAGAAGGCTGCCGCCAAGAAGGCCGCCGCGAGGAAGGCGCCGGCCAAGAAGGCGGCAGCGAAGAAGGCGGCAGCGAAGAAGTCGCCGGCGACGAAGAAGTCGCCGGCCAAGAGGGCTGCGGCCAAGAAGCGCTGACGTGTGATCGGCGGGCCCGGTCGGGATGGCCGACCGCCGCCGGTTCGGGCCCGCAGCCGATCAACCACCGCTCGTCGGACGCCCGGGGTCTGTCCCCGGGCGCGACGAACGTCGAACCACAGATGCGCGCCGTCGGCTGTACATCCCGCAGGGGGTTAGCTTCGTCGACCGTGCGTGTCGCCACCTGGAACGTGAACTCCCTGGGCGCACGGCTCGAGCGCGTCGAGGCCTGGCTCGCCGAGGTGGAGCCCGACGTCGTCTGCCTGCAGGAGACGAAGCTGGCCGACGACGCCTTCCCGTCGCTCACGTTCTCCGCGCTCGGCTACGAGTCGTTCCACCACGGCCAGGGCCGCTGGAACGGCGTGGCCGTGCTCAGCCGGGTCGGCCTCGAGGCCCCGGCGGCCGGCTTCTCGCCGGACGACGTCGTTCCGCGCGACGAGGCGCGCATCGTGTCGGCCACCTGCGGCGGCGTGCGCGTGGTCAGCGTCTACGTGCCCAACGGCCGGTCGCCCGACCACGAGCAGTACCAGTTCAAGCTCGAGTGGCTGGCCGCCCTGCGGGGCCACCTCGACGCGGCCTGCCGGCCGACGGCCGACCTTCTCGTGTGCGGCGACTTCAACATCGCCCCCGACGACCGCGACGTGTACGACCCCGCCAAGTTCGTCGGCTCCACCCACGTCACGCCGGCCGAGCGCAGCGCGCTGGACGGACTGCTCGAGTGGGGCCTGGTCGACGTCTTCCGCCGGCACCACGACGAAGCCGGGCTGTACTCGTGGTGGGACTACCGCGCCGGCGACTTCCACCAGGGCCGGGGCCTGCGCATCGACCTCGTGCTCGCCACGCCGGCCCTCGCTGAAAAGGCAGTGTGGTCGCTCGTCGACCGCAACGCCCGCAAGGGCAAGCCCACGCCGTCCGACCACGCGCCCGTGATCGTCGAGTTCGGGTGACGGGCGGCTCCCATGAGTGAGCGGGCCGAGGAGATCCGGCGGGTCGCCGACGCGCTGCGCGACGTCATCGAGCGCTTCGTCGCCACGTCGGCGCCGCTCGAGGTGTTCGACGGCATCGCCGACGACCTCCGCGCCGTGGCGGCCAAGCTCGACGGCTACCCCCAGGACCACCTGTTCTTCGGCTTCCCGGAGGCCTCCACCGCCGGCGAGGTCGGCGACACCGAAGGGCCCTTCGACAACAGCCCGCTGATGGGGCGGGCCAACCCGCTGGCGCCGCCGCTCAAGCTCACCGTCGAGGCCGACCGCGTCGTCGGCACCGTTCGCTTCGGCTCGGCCTACGAGGGGCCACCCGGCCACGTGCACGGCGGCTTCGTGGCCGCCGCCTTCGACGAGCTGCTCGGGCTCACCCAGGCGCTGGGCGGCAGCCCCGGCATGACCGGCCGCCTCATCGTGCACTACCGCCGGCCGACGCCGCTCCGCACCGAGCTGCACCTCGAGGGCACCGTCGAACGGGTCGACGGGCGCAAGCGGTTCTGCATCGGGAAGCTGTGGGCCGACGGCGTGCTCTGCGCCGAGGCTGAGGGCCTGTTCGTCACCGTCGACTTCGAGAAGATCAGCGACCTGCACCGCAGGCGCGAAGAAGCGCGGTCCGCCCTCCCGGACTGAGTTTCGAGCTCCCTCGTTCGGCTGCTGTCGCAAGGGTTTCTTGCTCCGCGAACCATCGAGCCGCTCGCGACGTTTCGCAAGAACCCAAGCGATCACTCCGTTCGCTCGAGTTTTGATCGACCCTCGCTCTGCTCGGGCTGTCCGGTCCTCGGCCGACTTCGTCGCCCTGCGGCCGATGCCTGGGGGCGCCGTCCCCAGACCCCCAGCGCCTACGGCGGTCGCCAGCCGCGTCGCGGCGCCATGACCGACGGCCGCCAATCCGTCCGGAGGCCCTGAAGGTGGAGGCGGTCAGCCGTCGAGGCCGTCGAGGTAGGCCTCGACGATGGGCACCTCGGCCCGCAGCTGGTCCTCGAGGCCCGAGACGATGGCGTTCTCGACGAGCTTGGCCACGAGCGGCGCCTTCACCCGCAGGTCGCCGTCGCTGCGGCGCACGGCGCCGGCGACCGCGGCCGCGGGGTCGAAGCGGTAGCTGCCCCGGCACGAGAACCGGTCGCCGTAGTGGTCGGGCACCATCACGTAGCTCACGGTGCGGGCCACGAGGTCATGGGCCGACTCCTGCACCCACGTGAGCTTGGCCGGGTCGATCACCCGCCGGGCCGCCGGGGCGAGGTCGGCGGAGAAGAACCACCGCACCCGGAGGTGCACGGTGTCGCCGTCGGCCCGATGGGCGAGCACCTGCGGGGCGCTCGCCCGGGGCAGGTCGGCGAAGGCGGCGTAGAGCGCTGGGTCGGCGTAGGCGACCACCAGGTCGTCGGCGTCGGCCGCGTAGTTGGTCTCGAGCCCGAACCTCACCCCAGCATCTTCCCGCGCGCCGGCGCCAGCTGCTCGCGGAGCGCAGCGATGTGGGCCCGGCCGTCGATCGGGCGGTTGACGCGGCGGTCGTCGGCGAGGGCCTGGGCCAGCTCGGTGAGGTACGGGGACCGGCGGCGGGCCCGCTCCCGGTCGCGGATGGTGCGGCGGGCGACCCACGTGATGTGCAGCTCGTCGCGGGCCCGGGTGCAGGCGACGTAGAACAGACGGCGCTCCTCGGACTCGGCCTCGGAGCCCGACGCCCACCACACGGGCACGAGGCCCTCCTCGGCCCCGGCCAGGTGCACGACCGACCACTCGAGCCCCTTGGCCCCGTGGAACGTCGTCAGCTCGACCGCGTCCTGCGTCGTGGGGGCGAGCCCGACGAGGGCGAGCCAGGCGAGGAACCCCGGCAGCGACGGCGTGCCCTTGGCCCGTTCGTAGTCGTCGGCGGCGTCGAGCATCGCCCGCAACGGCGTGTCGTCGTCGCCCTCGCCGACGGCGTCGGTGTCGGCGTCGACGGTGGTGGCCAGGTGGGCGAGGGCGGCCCGGTACGGCATCTGCGCGTTGCGGAGCCAGCCCAGGGCCCGCCGCACCCCGGGGTCGTCGCTGTTGTCGTGGCCGACGACCCGGTGCGGGATGCGGTGGGCGACGAGGGCGGCCACGATCGGTTCGAGCTGGGCCCGGGTGCGCACGAGCACGGCGTGGTCGCCCCACGGCCGGCCCGGCCGGCGGCGGTCGATGAGCTCGCGGGCGATCAGCGCCGCCTCGGCCTGCTCGTCGTTGCAGCCGGAGATCGTGGGCAGCAGGCCGGCCTCGCGGACCGGGTGGACGTCGACGTCCTGGCCGCCGGCGATCAACGTCCGGGTGGCGGCGGTGATGATCCCGGGCGTCGACCGGTACGAGTTGCGCAGCCGGACCGTCGTGGCTCCCGGGAAGTGGTGGTCGAAGCGGCGCAGGTACGTGACGTCGGCACCGTTGAACCCGTAGATCGCCTGGTTCGGGTCACCCACCACGCACACCGAGGCGTGGTCGGGCACGAGCAGGTGCAGGAACCGCAGCTGCAGCGCGTTCACGTCCTGGAACTCGTCGACGTAGGGGTGGGCGCAGAAGAGCTGGCGCCCCGCACGCCACACCGGGTCGTCCTCGAGGCGCCGCGCCGCCTGCTCCAGCAGGTCGTCGAAGTCGACCACCTGGCGCTGGTGCTTCAGCGTGGTGTAGCGGACCATCGCCTGAGCGAGCCGGTCCGGGGCGGCGCGGGTGGAGCGCCGGGCCTCGAGCGCCGCCTCGGGGTAGCGCTCGGCGCCCACGAGGCGGGCCCGGGCCCAGGAGAGCTCGTCGCGCAGCTCGAACAACAGGCGCTCGTCGCCGCAGGCCTCCCGGAGCAGCTTCGAAGGGTCGCCCACGACGGTGGGCGCCGGCTTGCGGCGGTCGGCGCACCACTGCAGGAGCTCCTGGCGGGCGATGCCGTGGAACGTGCCGGTGCGGATCCGCTCGCGCAGCCCGAGCGCCTGCAGCCGGCTGCGCAGCTCGTTGGCCGCGGCCCGGCTGAACGTCAGGGCCACGACCTTGCCGGGCACGTCGCGGTCGGTCATGCACCGCCAGGCGATGCGGCGGGTGAGCACCCTGGTCTTGCCCGACCCGGCCGGGGCGATGATGGCCAGGGGTAGGGCGTCGGAGGTGACGGCGGCGCGCTGCTCGTCGTCCAGGCCGACCAGCAGGTCGTCCGGATCGGCACCGCCCGACCCCGCCGCCCCGATGTCGACCTCCACCCGCGACACCGTACGCTCACCGGCTTGCTCGACATCACCCCGGAGCGGTTCGAGGAGCTCGTCGTCGACGCCCTCGATGGCATCCCCGACGACCTGGCCCGGCACATGGAGAACGTCGCCGTGTTCGTGAAGGACAAGTCGCGGCAGCGGGGCCTGCTCGGCCTGTACCAGGGCGTGCCCCTCACGGTCCGCGGCAACAGCTACGGCATCGGTGGGGGGACGCCCGACCGCATCACGATCTTCCGAGAGCCGATCGTCGCCCGCTGCCGGACCGAGGCCGAGGTCGTGCGCCAGGTGACGATCACCGTCGTGCACGAGGTCGCCCACCACTTCGGCATCGACGACCGGCGGCTCCACGAGCTCGGCTGGGCCTGACTTCTTCGCCGTCACTCGCTTCGACCGCCTGTCCTCCGCAATCGGGGGCAGCCATCGCGACATGGGCGCGACTGCTACCCCCGATTCGGCCTGGGGGTGGCCGGCGCGGCGCCGGCGATGCGGATGACGCAGAAGGACCTGCGGCTCTGAGTCCTTTGCGGATGAATCGATCCGCAGGTCCTGACCCGCCCGGGTGGCGAGGTCACGGTGCGTGGCGTTGCCGCGTCTACGCTCCGGCCCGTGGCCTTCCCTCCCAAGTTGCTCAACGACGGTGAGGAGATCGTCCACGACCTCCGGCCCCACTGGTGGTACATGGCGGAGACCAGCGCGGCGGTGCTCGGCTCGGCCATCCTCGGCGTGGTCGTGGCGGTCGTGTTCAAGGATGACGACGGGACGCTCTACGACGTGCTGCGGATCGCGTCCATCGTGCTGATCGTGCTGAGCCTGGTCTGGTTCGGGGTGCGCTACGCGAAGTGGGCCACCACGAACTTCGTCGTCACCTCCGACCGCCTGATCTACCGGGCCGGGGTGCTGGCCAAGACCGGCATCGAGATTCCGCTCGAGCGGGTGAACACCGTCTTCTTCAACCAGACCATCTTCGAGCGGATGCTCGGCGCCGGCGACCTCTCGATCGAGTCGGGTGGGGAGACGGGGAAGCAGACGTTCTCCGACATCCGCCGGCCGTCGCTCGTGCAGAACGAGATCTACCGGCAGATGGAGGCGAACAACGCCCGCATGTACTCCGGCCGCACGCGCACCGGCGCCGCCCCCGACGACGCGGCGCCCATGGCGCCGGTCGGCGGCGGGTCGATCACCGAGCAGATCGAGCAGCTCGACGGGCTGCGCCAGCGCGGGCTCATCAGCGAGGCCGAGTTCAGCGAGAAGAAGGCCGAGCTCCTCAAAAGGATGTGATCCCGCCCCGGGTCGTCAGCCTGGTGCCGTCGGCCACGGAGACGTTGGTGGCGTGGGGCGTCGACGTCGTGGGCTGCACCCGCTTCTGTGAGCAGCCGGCGCTGCGCACCGTCGGCGGGACCAAGGACCCCGACCTCGCCGCCGTCATCGCTCTGGCGCCCGACGTCGTCGTCGTCGACGAGGAGGAGAACCGGCGCGAGGACGCCGAGGCGCTGGTGGCGGCCGGGGTCGCGCTCCACGTGCTGGCGGTGCGGGCCGTCGGCGAGGTGGCGCCGCAGC
>JACDCH010000349.1 GCA_013694495.1 Acidimicrobiia bacterium
GCCTGCGGGGGCGACGGGGGCCCCAGCGGGGCGGCCGGGCCGGCGACGACCGCCGGTGGGCACGGCCCTGCGACGTACCCGACGGCGACGGCCCCGGTGCCGGTGCCGATCCCGTCGACGTTCCCCCTCACGACGTTCCCGTTCCGGACGACGACGCTGGAGGAGGCCACGGAGCTCACCCAGCCGCCGTACGAGCCGCCGCCCTTGACCGAGCCGCCGCCGGAGCGGGTGTGCGCCACCGTGACCGGCTCCGGGGGGCGGGTGCAGCCCGGCTGGGAGGAGCGCTGGCTCACGGCGCCAGCCCCGAACGACCCGCTCACGATGGAGGTGTGCGTCGACGACCGCACGCCCGACGTCGGCCAGCTCGTCACCGCCACGTTCACGGCCAGCGACCCCGACGCGGAGCTCGACGGTGCATGCGCCGCCGTCCTGGTCTGGGCGGGGCCGGCGCCCTGCGGCGCACCCGACGCCGAACCGGAGGGCCGGGCCCCGACGCCGGCCGAGTCGGCCGGGCACCTGACGACCTCCCGCAGCCACACCTACGTGGAACCCGGCCCCCACACGGTGGTGGCGACGGCGACCTCCGGGCCGTGCTGCATCGGCCACCCGTACGCCAGCTCGGCCAGCAACACGTTCCTCGTCGAGGTGCGGGACCCCGCCTGAGCCGCCGCTAGCGCTCGCCGACGGTGACGGGAATGGCGCTGAACTCGCCCGGATCGCCCTCGAGGCCGGTGCCGCCCTGGACCAGCACGACGGCGGTGCCGGTCGGGGCGTCGATGAAGTCGATCTCGGCCGTGTAGGCCACCGGGTCGGCGAAGGCGCCGCCCGACGTGACCTGCTGGTCGATGGGGCTGCCGCCGCCGGCGGGGAGCACGGTGACCACGACGGTGGCCTCGAAGCCCCGGGCCGCGCCGCCGACCAGGAACGGGCCGGGATCGACGTCCTCGCCGGGCACGGGCGAGTTCACGGAGACGAACGGGTTGATGGCGGCGGTGGCGTACCACCCTTCGCCGAAGCGGCGCACGAGCACCGTGGTGCGCAGGTTGCCGGGGCCGCCGTTCTCGGTGCCGCCGGTGACCGGCACCTCGCCCGAGTTGGCATCGCCCTGCTGGAACTCGCCGACGACGACGTCGCTGTCGGGCAGGTAGGCCGCCATGAGCTCGGTGACGACCTGGACGGGGTCGGTGACGACCTCGTCGCCGACGGGCCAGAGCACGGCGATGTCGGGACCCGAGGGCGTGGCCGCCGTCGTGGCCGTGGTGGGCCCGCCGGTGGTGGCCGTGGTGGCGGGGTCGGTGGCCGGCGGCGCCGTGGTGACCTCGGCCAGTGCGGTGGTGGTGGCAGCCGCGCCGCCGTCGTCGTCGTTGCACGCCGCCGCGGTGACGAGCAGGAGCGCCAGCGCCAGGGCCCGGGCCGGCCGGCGGCGGCTCATCCGCCCGCGACCGCCTGCATGATGGCGAGCTCGGCGCCGTCGGGCACCGGGGTGTCGAGCCCCTGCAAGAAGCGGACGTCGTCGTCGTCGACGAAGAGGTTGACGAAGCGCTGGACGTTGCCCTCGGCGTCGAGGATCCGCTCGCGGACGCCGGGGTGGGCGGCCTCGACGGCATCGAGGACGGCCCCGACCGTCTCGCCCTCGACGGAGAGCGCCTTCTCGCCGCCGGTGAGGGTGCGCAGGGTCGTGGGGATCCGGACGTGGACGGCCATAGGCGCGACAGTAACGGCACGGGGGCGGGGCGCGTTCCGACCCGGTGGTGCTGCGTGGCGCCGCCGTCCGGCCGCAGTCGGGGCGGAACGCGGCCTTCGGCGGGCGAGACCGGGTGTGGCCCGTTCGGGCGCGAGAAGTGGGTCGATCGGCCTACAGGTCCGGGCCGCAGCTGCCGATACGCACAGTGAAGTTGGGACCACGTTTGGTGGTGGGCGACCGGGCTTCGTTTCTGCGGGAACCGATCAACAGGGAGCGCCTCAGACCATGGACGCAGTCCTCATCACCCCATCCGATGCGTCGAGGTACCACGCCTGCGCGCCGAACCCGCGGCTGGCCGAGCTCGTCGCCCACCTGTCGGGGTGCGCGGCGCCGCTGGCCGTCTCCGCCGTGGCCAGGGCGGCCG
>JACDCH010000106.1 GCA_013694495.1 Acidimicrobiia bacterium
GTGCTCGGCCCGCCCGGCGCGCCCCTCGCCGCCGCCGTGGTCGCCGCCGGGCTCCGGTCCCACGACGAGCTCGCCACCGCCCTCGACCTCTACGGCGGGATGCTGTGGGCCCTGGCCGCCGATCCCGATCTGGCGATCGGCCAGGCGCCCGGGCCCTGCGACCCCTACGTGGCCCGCGAGCGACACCGGGCGCTGGCGTGGGTGGCCGGCGCTACGTGGTGACGACCAGCCCTCGGCCGGTGGCCAGCGGGAGGTCCAGCGCCGAAAGGAGCCCGGGCGGCGCGGCGACGACCGCGGCCGCAGCGTTGAGGAGACGGGTGGCGGTCACGATGAGGCCGCCCGAGTTGATGTCGCCGTCCTCGCCCATGGCGTGGACGTCACACACGATCGACGGCTCGCCGTCGACGAGGATGCGGTAGCCGCCCTGGCCGACCTGCGCCGGCCAGTCGGGAGCGACGTCGTCGTGGACGCGGGTGACGTGCTCGACGATCACCACCGCCCGCCCGTGGGCCCAGCCCTGCACTTCGAAGCGCAGCCCGGCCTGGGTGCCGGGCTCGATGGTGCGCCCGGCGACCTCCACCGGCTGGTCGAACGCGGCCCGCTCGTGCACCGCCTTGAGCTCGTCGAGCTCGAGGCCGAGGCCGGCGGCGATGGTGTTGACCGCGCCGCCCCAGGCGTACTCGAGGGTCCCGGGGATGAGCAGCATCGGCTGGGCGTCGAGGGCCTGGCCGAAGCCCATCGTGTCGAAGAGCACCGTCGGCTGGTCGTACGTCGCGTAGTTCAGTACCTCGAGCACCCGCACCGAGCGGATGCGCTGGCTCGTCCCGGTGAGCACCAGGGGCAGGAGGTCGTTGGCGAAGCCGGGGTCGATCCCGTTGAACCAGCAGCTGGTGCCACCCTCCTGGCAGGCGGCGGCCAGCGGGGTGGTGAGGGAGGCATCGGCGGTCGGCGGATGCAGCAGCTGCACGAGCGAGCTCGAGACGACGTTGGCCCCGCTGCGCAGGATCCGGCAGATGTCGTCGACGGCCTCCTGGGGCCGGAGGTCGGCCGTGGCCGTGTAGCAGACGACGTCGGGGTGCAGGTCGAGGAGCGCGTCGACGTCGTTCGTCGCCAGGACGCCGACCGGGTCGCGTCCCGCCAGCTCGCCGGCGTCTCGGCCCGCCTTCTCCTCGGAGTGCACCCACACGCCGACGAGCTCGAGCGACGGGTTGTCGAGGATGGCCCGGAGGGCGTGGAGCCCGACGTGGCCCGTCGACCACTGGATGATGCGGAGGGGTGCGGCAGCCATGAGCGGCGGACCGTACCTGACACACCGTCAGATCCGCCGCCGTCGGGACGAGCTCCCGCCCGGCCCCGGGCGGCTCAGGGGTTGTCGCGGATGAAGCGGTAGACGCCGGCCATGTCGGTGTTCACCTTCTCGGGCAGCGGGACGATCGGCGCGCCCATCGCCCGCGTCCCCCACACGATCTGGGCCGTGCGCTCCGCAAGCGCTGCGTTGTGCAGTGCCTTCTCGGGGTTCGACGCGCACGTGACGAGGCCGTGGTTGGCGAGCAGCGCCGCACCTCGATCGGCGAGGGCGGCGGCCACCTCCTCGCCGAGGTCCCGCGTGCCTGTGCCCCGGTAGGCGCAGCACGGCACCTCGCCGCCGAGGTACACGACGACCTCCTCGATGACCGCCGGTATGGGCTCGTGGGCCAGGGCGAACATCGTGGCGTGCACGGCGTGGCAGTGGATGACGGCGCCGATCTCCGAGTACCGGCGCAGGACCGACAGGTGCAGGTCCTTCTCGGTGGTGGGAGAGCGGTGGCCGTCGACGACGGCGCCCTCGAGGTCGACGACCACGAGGTCGTCGAGGGTCATCGTCTCGTAGGCGACCGACGAAGGCGTGAGGCACACGTTGCCGTCGTCGAGCCGGCCGGAGATGTTGCCGGCGGTCCCTTCGACGAGGCCGTCGGCCAGCATCTTCTTCGCCGCCTCGAGCACGGCCTCGCGGCTGGTGGTGGGGGAGCCCATCAGTCGAGGACCTCGGGGTTGACGAGGTTCGCCGGGCGCCGGCCGGCGGCCAGCTCGACGAGGCCCTCGGCGATCAGGGACGTGTGGTTGGCCTCGGTGTCGTACGTGGCCCCGCCGATGTGGGGCGTGAGGACGACGTTGGCCATGCCGGCCAACGGGTGGTCGACGGGCAGCAC
>JACDCH010000125.1 GCA_013694495.1 Acidimicrobiia bacterium
GCCCGCCAGGTGCTCGTCGTGACCCACCAACCGCAGGTCGCCGCCTGCGCGGAGGCCCAGCTCGTGGTCACCAAGGCCGACGACGGGGCCACCACCACGGCCAGGGTGCTACCGGTCGCCGGCGACGCCCGCGTGACCGAGCTGGCCCGCATGCTGGCGGGCACCCCGGACTCGGCCGCCACCCGCGAGGCGGCCAAGGAGCTGCTGGCCACCGTCCACGGCGCCTGACCCGCCCATCCGCGGCCGCGGCGCCCCGCCGCGATAGGGTGCTTTTCCCGTGACGAAACATGTCTTCGTGACGGGCGGGGTTGCCTCTTCGCTCGGCAAGGGCCTGAGCGCCTCCTCCCTCGGTCGGCTCCTGAAAGCGCGTGGCCTCCGGGTCACGATGCAGAAGCTCGACCCGTACATCAACGTCGACCCGGGCACGATGAACCCGTTCGAGCACGGCGAGGTGTTCGTCACCGACGACGGCGGCGAGACCGACCTCGACCTGGGCCACTACGAGCGGTTCATCGACGAGCGCCTCAGCCGCGACTCCAACGCCACGACCGGGTCGATCTACTCGGCGGTGCTGGCGGCCGAGCGCCGGGGCGACTACCTCGGCAAGACCGTCCAGGTGATCCCGCACATCACCGACGAGATCAAGCGGCGCATATCCCGGCTCACGGCCGACGAGGTCGACGTCGTGATCACCGAGATCGGCGGCACGGTCGGCGACATCGAGATCCTCCCGTTCCTGGAAGCCATCCGGCAGTTCCGCCTCGACGTCGGTCGCGACAACGTCTGCTACATCCACGTCACCCTGGTGCCGTTCATCGGCCCGGCCGGCGAGCAGAAGACGAAGCCGACGCAACACTCCGTCACCGAGTTGCGGTCGCGGGGCATCCAGCCCGACGCCATCGTGTGCCGCTCCGAGCGGCCGCTGTCGGAGCAGCTGAAGCGCAAGATCTCGAACCTGTGCGACGTGCCGCCCGAGGCCGTCGTCAACTGCGCCGACGCGGGCAACATCTACGAGATCCCGCTCGTGCTGCACGAGGAGGGCCTCGACGAGGTCGTGTGCCGGCACCTCGGCATCGCCACGGACGACATCGACCTGTCGGAGTGGGAGGTCCTCGTCGATCGGGTCGAGCATCTCGAGCACCGGGTGCACATCGGCCTCATCGGCAAGTACGTCAGCCTCCAGGACGCCTACCTGTCGGTGGTCGAGGCCGTGAAGCACGGCGGGTTCGCCAACACGGCCGACGTCAAGATCGAGTGGATCCAGGCCGAGGAGGTCGAGGGCCTGCTGGCCGCCGGCCGCCTGGCCGAGCTCGACGGCATCGTGATCCCCGGCGGCTTCGGCGAGCGCGGCACCGAGGGCAAGATCGCCGCCGCCCGCTTCGCCCGGGAGCAGGGCATCCCCTGCCTCGGCCTGTGCCTCGGCCTGCAGATGATGGTGATCGACTACGCCCGCAACGTCTGCGGGCTCGACGGCGCCAACTCGGGCGAGGTCGATCCCAACACCCCCCATCCCGTGATCGACCTCATGGAGACGCAGCGCGAGGTCACCGAGAAGGGCGGCACGATGCGCCTCGGCGCGTACTACGCCGAGCTGGCCCCCGGCTCGCAGGTGGCCCGGGCCTACGGCGAGCGGGTGGTGTCGGAGCGGCACCGGCACCGCTACGAGGTCAACAACAAGTACCGGCGCAAGCTCGAGGACGGTGGCCTGCGCTGCTCTGGCCTGTCGCCCGACGGCCGACTCGTCGAGTTCGTCGAGCTACCCGGTCACCCGTTCTGGATCGGCACGCAGGCCCACCCCGAGTTCAAGAGCCGGCCCAACCGGCCGGCCCCGCTGTTCCGCGACTTCGTGGCGGCCGCGCTGGCCCGGGCCGAGGGCCGCAACCCCCACCTGCCCGACATCGTGGTCGAACCCCTCACCGTCGCCCGCTCCGCGTGAGCGACGCAGCGGCCGACGGGTTCCGCAAAGTCGACGAACGGGTCGTCCACGCAGGCGCGGTCATCACCGTCGCCGTCGGGACCTTCGAGGGCCCCGACGGGTCCACGTTCGAGCGCGAGCTGGTCCATCACCCCGGGGCCGTGTCGGTCGTGGCGGTCGACGACCAGGACCGCGTGGTGCTGGTCCGCCAGTACCGCGCCGCGCTCGACGCGTGGATGGACGAGCTGCCGGCCGGCAAGCTCGACATCGATGGGGAGGACCCGGCCGAGGCGGTCAAGCGGGAGCTGATCGAGGAGGCGGGCGTCAGCGCGGCGCGGTGGGAGCTGCTGGCCGAGTTCCACAACTCGCCGGGGTTCTCCGACGAGCTGGGCCGCATCTACCTGGCCCGCGACCTCACCGAGGTGCCCGATGATCGGCAGGGCGTGGAGGAGGACGCGATGACGGTCGAGTGGGTGCCGTTCGCCGACGCCGTGGCCCGGGTCACGTCGGGCGAGCTGCGCGACTCGAAGACGGTCATCGGGCTGCTCCGGGCCCGCGACCGCCTCGCCGCCGGCTGAGGTCGGGCGACGGCCGCCACCGCCATCGATCCGGCGCCGGGGGAGGTCACGGAGTTCCTCACGTGGCTGGCCGTCGAGCGGGGACGGTCGGCCGGCACCGTCGAGGCGTACCGGCGGGACCTGCGGCGCTACGTCGAGTGGCTCGGCCCCGGCGGGATCGGGGCGGCCCGCGAGGCCGACATCGTGGGCCTCGTCCACCACCTACAAGCGACGGGCCTGGCCCCCGCCACGGTGAAGAGGGTCGTGGTCGCGGTGCGCTCGCTGCACCGCTTCCTGCAGGCCGAGGGCATCGCCACCACCGATCCCGGCGCCGACGTCGAGGCGCCCCGCGTGCCCGCCGGCCTGCCCAAGGCGATCCCGGAGGCCGACGTGGCCCGGCTGCTCGACTCGATCGGCGGCGACCGCCCGGTCGATCGCCGCGACCGGGCCGCCCTCGAGGTGCTGTACGGCACGGGGCTGCGGATCGCCGAGCTGGTCGGGCTGTCGCTGGCCGACGTCGACCTCGACGGCTCGCTGCTGCGAGCCTTCGGCAAGGGCCGCAAGGAGCGCATCGTGCCGCTGGGCACCATGGCCCGCCGGGCGCTCGAGTCGTGGTTCGACACCGGCGGGCGGCCGGCCCTCGTCCCGCGGCGGGGCTTCGCCCGGCGGGGGGACGCCGAGGCCGTGTTCCTCAACCAGCGGGGCGGCCGCCTCACGCGGCAGGGGGCGTGGCTGGTCGTGAAGGCGAGGGCGGACGCCGTCGGTCTGGCTGCGGTGATGTGGCCCCACGTCCTGCGGCACTCCTGCGCCACGCACATGCTCGAGCGGGGGGCGGACATCCGCTCGGTCCAGGAGCTGCTCGGTCACGCCTCGATCTCGACGACGCAGCTGTACACGAAGGTATCCGGCGAGCGCCTTCGGTCGGTCTACGAGGCCGCCCACCCGAGGGCCGTGCGCCGCTGACGGCTCCCACCACGGCCCCGATGGCGCCGGCCGCCGTGCGGTAGCCTCCCGCCCCATGGCCAGCACGCTCGAGTCGACCGCCCGTGCCCTGCTGACCGAGGAGCGCGATTCCTTGCGCCGCCAGCTCGGCGACATGGACGGCCTCGAGCTCGACCACGGCTTCGCCGACACGAGCCAGGTGGCGGCCGAGCAGGGCGAGGCCAGGGCCCTCTCCGACAACCTCGGTGCCCTGCTCAACGAGGTCGAGCGGGCGCTGGCCAGGCTTGACGACGGCGCCTACGGCACGTGCGAGGTGTGCCAGGAGCCCATCAGCGAGGTCCGCCTCGGCGCTATGCCGGCCACGCGCTACTGCCTCGAGCACGCCCAGCACGCCTGACGGCGCGCCGGGCTCGTCCGACCCACCGATGGCCGCCGGCCACCTCGTCCGACGCTTCTTCGGTTCCCTGCGCCCCGGTCGGCCGCCGGCCGCTGCCGAGGCGTGGGTGGCGGAGCGCCTCCTGCCCGGCGAGCGCGAGCTCTGGGTCCGCCTGTCGAACGCCGATCGGCGCCACGCCTACGGCGTCGCCCGGCGGGTCGAGCGGGCCCTGGGCGACGAGGCCACCCGGCCCGTCCTGGCCGCCGCCCTCCTCCACGACGTCGGCAAGGCCGACGCCGGCCTGCGCACCTACGGCCGGGTCGTCGCCACGCTCTCGGCCCGGGTGGCGGGCCGCGACATGGCCCCCATCTGGGCCTCGAAGACCGGGGTCACCCGCCGTGTCGGCCTCTACCTGCAGCACCCCGACATCGGCGGCGACCAACTCGAGCTGGCCGAAGCCGACCCGCTCACGATCGCCTGGGCCCGAGAGCACCACCGCCCCGAGTCCGAGTGGTCGGTGCCGGTCGCGCTCGGCCGCGCCCTGAAGGAGGCCGACGATGATTGAGTTTCGAGCTCACTCGTTCGGCTGCGCCTCACTCCGTTCGCTCGAGTTCGATGGTCCTCGCTGCGCTCGGGCTGTTCCGGTCCTCGCCGACTTCGTCGCCCTGCGGCCGATTCCTGGTGCTCCGCCCCAGACCCCAGCGCCTGCGGCGGACTGGACCGTGCGGTCAGCAGCGCCACCTCCGGACGAGCGCCGCTCGTAACGACAGAAGGGGCCGACGATGATTGAGCACGGCATGGCCGCCGACGACCTCCGGGCCCGCTTGCAGGAGCTGCGCGCGGGCGACATCGACTGGCGGGGCGGGCACGCCTTCAGCCTCGTCTACAACACCGGCGATCACGAGCACGAAGAGCTACTCGAGTCGGTGGTGGCCGCGTTCTGCCACGAGAACGCACTGAATCCGTTCGTCTACCCGAGCCTGGTGCAGCTCGAGCACGAGGTCGTGGAGGCCGCTGCGTCGCTGGTGGGGAACCCGCCGCCGGCCGCCGGGTGCCTCACGTCGGGTGGGACCGAGTCGATCTTCCTGGCCGTGCAGGTGGCCCGCGACGAGTTGTTCGCCCGTCACCCCGACAGCGGTCGCCCTGCCATCGTCACGGCCGACACGGCCCACCCCGCCTTCCCGAAGGCGTGCAAGTACCTCGGGGTCGAGCACGTGCGGGTGCCGCACCGCCAGGACGGCCGGGCTGACGTCGACGCCATGGCCGCCGCCGCCGATGCCCTCGGCGACCGGGCCGCCCTCGTCGTCGCCTCGTCGCCCTGCTACCCGTACGGCATCATCGACCCCGTCACCGAGCTGGCCGCCATGGCCGCCGAGCGGGACGTGCTCTGCCACGTCGACGCCTGCCTCGGCGGCTGGCTGCTGCCGTTCTGGTCCCGGATCGGGGAGCCGGTACCGCCGTGGCACTTCGAGGTCGAGGGCGTCACGTCCCTGTCGATGGACGTGCACAAGTACGGCTACGCCACGAAGGGGGCGTCGGTGCTCCTGCACCGCACCACCGACCTCAGGATGCGCCAGCTGTTCGTGTACGACGACTGGCCAGGCGGGCTCTACGGCTCGCTCACCACCGCCGGCACCCGCTCGGGGGCGCCCATCGCCGCGGCGTGGGCCGCCATCCACCACCTCGGCATCGACGGGTACGTGCGCCTGGCCGAGGTCGTGCGCGACGTCACCCACCGCTTCGTCGCCGGCATCGGCGCCATCGACGGGCTCCACCTCACGTTCCCGCCGGACCTGTCGCTGTTCGAGTTCGCCGCCGACTCGGCGTCCATCGGCGCCGTCGGCGACGTGATGGACGACCGGGGCTGGCACCTCGACCGCCAGCCCGGCGGCCTGCACCTCATGGTGTCGCCGTTCCACGCCGAGGTGGCCGACCGCTTCCTGGCCGACCTCGCGGACGCCGTCGCCACCCACGGCGAGGACCGGGGCAAGGCCGCCACCTACGGCGGCGTCGCCTGAGTTCGAGCTCGGAGAGCTTCGCTCCCCTCGCCTGAGTTTCGAGCTCGGGGAGCTTCGCTCCCCTCGCTCGGGTTGGTCGGACCTCGCTTCGCTCGGACGCAACGGTCCTCGGCGGCGGAGCCGCCTGCGGCCGATTCCTGGGGGCTCCGACTCTCGCGGCTCGGGCAGCCGGTCGCCCAGGGACGGGCGGGTCAGTGGCGGGAGGTGAGGCCGACGGCGTCGCGCACCTGCGCCATCTTGGGCGTCGCGATGGCCCTCGCCTTCTCGGCGCCGGTGCGCAGGATTGCGTCGGCGGCGCCGGGGTCGGCGGCGAGCTCCGCGTAGCGCTCCTGCAGCGGGCGCAGCGCCTCGACGACCGCCGCTGCCGCGTCCGCTTTGAGCGGGCCGTACTGGGTGTACTTCTCCGCCACCGCCTCGGGCTGCTCGTCGGTGACGGCGGCCAGGATCGACAGGAGGTTGGCGAGACCCGGCTTCTCGGTGATGTCGTAGCGGACCTCGCCGTCGGAATCGGTCACCGCCCGCTTGATCTTGCGCTCGATGGCCTTGGGGTCGTCGAGCACGAGGATCGTGCCCTGCGGGGAGTCGAGCGACTTCGACATCTTCTTCGTCGGTTCCTGGAGGTCCATGATCCGGGCCCCGACCGGGGGGATGGTGTGCTTCGGCACGACGAACGTGGGGCCGTAGCGGCCGTTGAAGCGTTCGGCGAGGTCGCGGGCGAGCTCGATGTGCTGGCGCTGGTCGTCGCCGACGGGGACCTCCTCGGTGTCGTAGAGGAGGACGTCGGCCGCCTGCAGCGCGGGGTAGGTGAAGAGGCCGGCCGAGACGTGGGCCGCCTGCTTGCTCTTCTCCTTGAACTGCACCATGCGGCTGAGCTCGCCGTGGCTCGCCGTGCACTCCATGACCCACGCCAGCTCCGTGTGCTCGGGCACGTGGCTCTGGGCGAAGAGGATCATGGCCTGCGGGTCGAGGCCCGCGGCCACGAGCAGGAGCGTGACCTCGTTCGTCTTCGCCCGCAGCTCCGCCGGGTCGCGCGGGATCGTCAGCGCATGCAGGTCGACCACGCAGTGGATGGCGTCGTGCTCGTGCTGCTCGGCAGCCCAGCGGCGCACGGCTCCCAGGTAGTTCCCGAGGTGGAGGTCGCCGGTCGGCTGGATGCCGGAGAACACGCGGGCCATAGGGCGGGCGATCGTAGGGCGGCCCGGGAACGACACGGATGTGGTTTACACTCGCGGTCGTGCCGTACGAGGTCCAGACCCCGCTCTACGAGGGGCCCTTCGACCTGCTGCTGCACCTCATCCTGCGCGAGCAGGTCGACCTCTACGAGCTGCGACTCTCGGTCATCGTCGACGTGTACCTGGCCGAGCTCGAACGCCTGCGGCTGGCCGACGGCGGCCTCGACCTCGACATCGCCACCGAGTTCCTTCTGATCGCGGCCACGCTCGTGGAGCTCAAGTGCAAGCGCCTGCTCCCGGGCGACGCCGACGTCGACCTCGACGAGGAGCTCGCCCTCTGGGAAGAGCGCGATCTCCTGCTGGCCCGGCTGCTCGAGTGCAAGACGTTCAAGGACGCTGCGGTGGCGCTCGCCGTCCTCGCCGAGGACGCCAGCCGCTCGTTCCCCCGCACCGCCGGCCTCGAGGACCGGTTCCTCGCCCTCGCCCCGGACCTGCTGGCCGGGGTCACGCCGGTCACGTTGCGCGACGCCTTCCTCCGGGCCACCGCTCCGAAGCCGATCGCCCGGGTGGAGCTCGATCACGTCGCCCCGATCTCGGCGAGCGTCACCGACGCGGTCGAGGAGCTGCTCGACGAGCTGCCCCGGGTCGGGTGGATCACCTTCCGGCGCCTCACCGACGGCCTCGTGGAGCGCCTCGAGGTGGTGGTCCGCTTCCTCGCCGTGCTCGAGCTCTACAAGCAGGGCCTGCTCGACATCGACCAGCCCGCCAACTTCGGCGACCTCACGATCACGTGGCTGGGTGCCGATCCCGGCGCGGTCGAGGGCGGCAGCTGGATGCGGTCGCTCGCCGGCGTCGACTCGTACGAGGGTTGAGCGGGTCGGCGTACCCTCGGCGGCGATGAGCACCGACACGTCGCGCGCCATCGAGGCGATCCTCATGGTGGCCGAGGACCCGGTCGATCCCCAGCTCCTGGCCCAGCTCCTCGAGGTCCCGGCGGCCACGGTCGAGCAGGTCTGCCGCGACCTGACCGCGGCGTACGAGGTCGACGGGCGGGGGTTCCAGCTCTCCAAGGTCGCCGGCGGTTACCGGTTCCAGAGCCATCCCGACCTCACCGCCTACGTCGAGCGCTTCGTGCTCGAGGGGCAGTCGTCGCGCCTGTCGGCCGCCGCCCTCGAGACCCTCGCCATCGTCGCCTACAAGCAGCCGCTGAGCCGGGCCCAGATCGCGGCCATCCGCGGCGTCAACGTCGACGGCGTCGTGCGCACGCTGCAGGCCCGGGGCTACATCGAGGAGATCGCCCGCGACCCCGGGCCGGGCCAGGCCGTGCTCCTCGGCACGACGCGCCTGTTCCTCGAGAAGCTCGGCGTCGACTCCCTCGACGACCTGCCGCCGCTCGGGCAGTTCGTGCCCGGTGCCGACATCGTCGAGCAGCTCGAGCACGGGCTGCTGGTCGACGGGGATGCGCCAGCGGAGCCGTCGCCCGACGCGCCGTACGCGCCGGCGCCCCCGCCACCGGCCGACGATGCCGGCCCGCCCGACGTGCCCGAGGCGTGACCGACCCGGCGGGCGAGAAGCTCCAGAAGGTGCTGGCTGCGGCCGGCATCGCCAGTCGGCGCGTGTGCGAGGAACTGATCGCCGACGGGCGGGTGCGGGTCAACGGCGAGTGGGCGCCGACCGGCAGCGGGGTCGATCCCGAGGTCGACATCTTCGAGGGCGACGGCGCGGTGGTGAGC
>JACDCH010000169.1 GCA_013694495.1 Acidimicrobiia bacterium
CGACACGGTGCTGCGAGCACCGCGTGTCGCGGGCGGCGCCTGCCGTCCCAGCGGACCCCTGGAGGTCACCTTGCCGTCACCCATCAGCCGTCGCCGTTTCCTGCGCCAGGGCTTCACGGGAGGCGCGGTGCTCCTGGGAGGCGGCGCCACCCTGCTGAGTGCCTGCGGCGACGACGCGGCGGAGACGGGCGGCACCACCCAGCCCTCGGGCGGCGGCGGTGGGGGCACGCCGGACTTCGGCGAGCTTGCCGTGCAGTTCTCGTGGATCAAGAACATCGAGTTTGCCGGCACGTACGTGGCCGACGCCCAAGGCTACTTCCGCGACGCCGGGTTCAGCTCCGTCAACATGATCGCCGGGCCCGGCGACGCCATCGCCCCGCTGGTGGCCGGCGACGTGCTGTGGTCCTACGGCGGCTCGGAGACGGTGGCCAACGCCGTGCTGGAGAACGACGCGCCGCTGCGGATCATCGGGGCGAACTTCCAGGAGAACCCCTTCTGCATCCTGTACCTGGCCGACGACCCGATCCCGACGCCGCAGGACATGGTCGGCAAGACGATCGGTGTGCAGGCCGCCAACGAGCAGATCTGGCAGGCGCTGCTGCGCATCAACGGCCTCGAGGAGGGCGACGGCCCCGACCAGGTCCGTAAGGTGCCCGTCGACTTCGAGCCGACGCCGCTCACCAACGGCGAGGTGCAGGGGTTCTTCAGCTTCATCACGAACGAGCCCAACATCCTCCGGGCCCAGGGCCTCGAGGTCGGCACGCTCAACCTGCAGGACATCGGCATCACGCTGTACCAGCAGCTCTACGTCGTCACCGAGGACCGGCTGGCCAACGAGCGCGACAAGCTCGTCGCCGCGATGCGGGCCGAGTCGAAGGGCTGGCAGCAGGCCCTCGCCGACCACGAACTCGCCATCCAGCTCACGTTGGAGACCTACGGCGCCGACCTCGATCTCGACCCCGAAGCGCAGGAGCCCGAGCTCGCCGCCCAGCAGGAGCTCATCGAATCCGACGCCACCGGCGAGAACGGGCTCTTCTACATGTCCGAGGCGGACATCGCGAACAACGTGGCGGTGCTGGCCGACCTCGGCCTCGAGATCACGGCGGACCTCTACACCAACGAGATCCTCGACGAGGTCTACGCCGCCGGCTTCGACTTCTCCGGTGAGTTCGTCGACGGCTGAGGTGAAGGGTTCGCGACCGCCCCGGGCGAAGCCCCCCGACGCGCGAATCCGGAAGCGAATGGAGACACAGGAAGGACCTGCGGCGTCGAACCGATCACTCACCTATCCGTCCGCAGGTCCCGACGCGACCACGCACGCGGAGGCCAGGATGGCGGCCATCGTCGATCGACACGAGCCCCTCGACCACGGGTCCCCGCCCTCGGACGGCCCCGCGCCCGACGGCAGCGGCCTTCTGATCGAGGGGCTCCGCAAGGACTTCTCGCTCAAACGCTCGTCGTTCACCGCGGTCGAGCGCATCGACTACGCCGCGCCCGAAGGGAGCTTCACGGCCCTCGTCGGCCCGTCCGGCTGCGGGAAGTCCACCGTGCTGCGGATGTTGGCCGACCTCGAGAAGCCCACCGCCGGCAAGGTCCTCGTGCACGGCGAGGCGCCGTCGGTCGCCCGCCGCAACCGCAACCTGGGCATCGCCTTCCAGGACGCCGCCCTGCTGCCGTGGCGCACGGTCACGAAGAACATCCGGCTGGCCCTCGAGGTCACCGGCCGCGACGTCCCCGCCGGCGCGGTCGACGACCTGATCCGCCTCGTCGGGCTCGAGGGCTTCGAGGGGGCCCGCCCCGCGCAGCTGTCGGGCGGCATGCGCCAGCGCGTCGCCATCGCCCGGGCGCTGGTCACCGAACCCACCGTGCTGCTGCTCGACGAGCCGTTCGGCGCCCTCGACGAGATGACCCGCCGGCGCATGAACCTCGAGCTGCAGCGCATCTGGATGGAACGGGTCACGACGACCCTGCTCGTCACCCACTCCATCGAGGAGGCGGTGCTCCTCGCCGACCGGATCGTGGTCCTCACCGGTCGGCCGTCCACCGTGGCCGAGGTCGTCACCGTCGACCTGCCCCGCCCCCGCACCGTCGAGATGCAGCGCAGCCCGGAGTACCACGCCATCGTCGACCACGTCGCCGACCTCCTCTTCGGCCGGCTCGACGCCGACCTCGAGGATCCGACCCTGGAGGCGTGACGACGTGACCGTCACGCTCGAGCCGCGGGCGGCGAGCCACGGGCTCCGCACCGACGTGGGGCGGCGCTTCTCCGCCCGCAGCTGGTTGCCGTCGCTGGCGCTCATCGCGGCGTTGATCGTCGCCTGGGAGGTCGTCGCCCTCACCCTGCTGTCCGACTCCAACGCCTTCCCGCCGCCCACCGACGTCGTGGCCGACGTCGCCGGCGACCTGAGCACGTACCGCAACAACCTCTCGGCCACCCTGCGCGCCGTGTGGCCCGGGTGGCTGGTCGGCAACGTGATCGCCACCGTGCTCGGCGCCCTCGCCATCGCCGTGCCCCGCATGGAGCGCGCCGTGCTGCACCTGGCCGTGGCGATCACCTCGCTGCCGATCATCGCCCTCGGGCCGATCTTCCAGGTCACGCTGTCGGGGGACGCCCCCAAGGCGGCGCTCGCCGCGCTGGCCGTGTTCTTCACCACCCTGGTCGGGACGATGGTGGGGCTGCGGGCCTGCGACCGGTCCAGCCTCGACGTGGTGCGGGCCCTCGGCGGCGGGTCGCTCACGACGCTGCGCAAGGTGCGCATGCGCGCCGCGCTCCCCGACTACTTCGCCGCCCTGCGGATCTCGGCGCCGGCGGCGATCCTCGGCGGCATCGTCGGCGAGTTCATCGGCGGGTCCGACAACGGCCTCGGCATCGCCCTCATCGCGGCCCGGGCCCAGGCCGATCCGCCCCGGGTGTGGGGCCTCGCCGCCGTCGCCACCGCGGCAGCCGGCGTCGGCTACCTCCTCATCGCCCTCACCGGCCGGCTCCTCACCCCGTGGGCGCCGGCGGCCCGCCGGGCCGGCGAATGACCTCCGTCGTCGTCGAGCTGGCCCCGACGGCGGGCCCCGGTGCCGGCTCGGGCGGCCGCCGGGTCCTGAAGAGCATCCTGCGCTCGACCCTCACGTTCGCCGTCGTCACCGCGCTGCTCGTCGCGCTCTGGGTCGGGTTCCTGAACCTGTTCGACGTCAGCCCCTACGTCGGCAAGCGGCCCACCGAGGTGTGGCGCTGGGTGTTCGACGCCGAGCAGGGCCCGGCCCGACGGGCCGAGCTGTTCGCCGCCACTCGCCAGAGCCTGGGCGAGGCCCTCACCGGGTTCGTCGCCGGCATCGCGCTGGCGCTCGTGATGGCCGTCGCCTTCACGCTGTCAAAGCCGTTCGAGCGGGCGGTGCTGCCCATCGCCCTCGCGCTGCGATCCGTGCCGATCGTCGCCATGATCCCGCTGCTCGCCTACGTGTTCGGCCGGGGCGCCATGGGCAGCCTCGTGATCATCTCGATCATCGTGTTCTTCCCGGCCCTCGTACTGGTGTCGAACGGCCTGCGCTCCGTACGGCCGGAGTCGCTCGAGCTGCTCGAGACCTACGGCGCCAACCGGATCACCCAGCTCGTGAAGGTGCGCCTGCCGTCGGCCCTGCCGAGCCTGCTGGCGTCAGCCAAGGTCTGTGCCCCCCTCGCCATCCTCGGCGCCATCCTCAACGGCTGGCTGTCCACCGGCAAGGGCCTCGGCAACCTCATGGTCGAGTCGACCATCACCGCCAAGTACGTGCAGTTGTGGGCCGCCGTCGTCATCGTGACGGTCCTGTCGGTCCTCTTCGCCGCCGTCGTCTCGGCCCTCGAGCAAGCCGTCTACGCCCGCTACGCCCCGGACCGCGTGCCGTAGGGCCCTGTTCTGAGGCTCCCGCCGCCACGCAACCGAAGGGTGCCAGCAGGACCCGAACGGTCGTGTACACACCCATCGGTCGCGCCGGCCCCCGGTCGAACGTGCGCTCGTCCGTTGCGCGTGCGCGAAACCGCACCACAGCCGGACACGTGCGCACAGAACGGGTTGGCGCACACCGGTCGAGCCAGGCCGGTGTGCCGTCGACCAGCGCCGCCTCCATCGCGCCCGTGACCTCGACCTTGCCCTTGACGCCGTGGCTGGTGGCACGCTGGGCGGGTGGGCGCCGCCGCGGACGAGCTCGAGATCCGCAACGTCGTGGCGCTGCTGGCGCACCTGGCCGACGACGGAGCGATGGACGACTACGTCGACCTGTACACCGTCGATGCGGTGTGGGACATGCCGGGCGCACCCCGCAAGGGCCATGACGCGATCCGGGCCGGGGCCGAGGCGCGGCGGGCGACGGGTGAGGCCGGGCCGGGCTCGGCCACCCGGCACGCGGTGTCCACGATCGCGGTGGCGCTCGACGGTGACTCGGCGGTCGCCCGGTCGACGTGGCTGTTCTTCGGCGACACCACCGGGACGCCCACGCTGCGCCTGATGGGCACCTACCGGGACACGTTCGTCCGCACGGGTGAGGGCTGGCGGGTGGCCCGGCGCGAGATCACCATCGGGTAGCGGTGCCGGTACCGTCGGTGCGGTGATCGGACAGGACGAGTGGCGGTCGGCCCTGGCCGCGCTCGCCGGCGGCCGGGGCGACCCGGCGCTGCGACACCGGGCCGCGGTCGAGCTCGCCGGTCGCATGGTGGCGATGGCCGGCGACGACGAGGGCGAGTCCCTCGGGTTCCTGCTGCGCCCCGACCCGAAGCTCCGCGCCACGTGCTGGCGGGTCCGCCAGTTCCGCCTCGGCGACATCGCGCCCACGTCGGTCACCGACCACACCGACGCCGCGCTGGCGGTGATCCGCCTCGCCCGGCCCGACCGCGACGCCCTCGTCGCCGGCGAGCTGCTGGCCGTTGCCGCCGATGGGTCGGCGTGGGTCGCCCTGACGCGCAACGAGTCCGAGGTCGTCGTGCAGGCACCCGCCCCCGACACGCTGCTCGGTCCGGGCGGTCGGTCCGACGGCTACGGGCCGCTGCTCGGGCGGTGGCGGGCGGCGCTCGACCTCGCCCCCCTGGGC
>JACDCH010000179.1 GCA_013694495.1 Acidimicrobiia bacterium
GAGCAGGGCCCGGCGGGTGACGCCCACGCGCGCCCGCCGTCGGAACCGTCGCTCCGGGATCGGCTCCCAGTCGCCGGCCGCACCGGCCGGCCCGCACAGCAGCGTGGTGAGGAGCTCGCCGAGGGCGGCCATGTCGTCGGCCACGCTCGCCCGCTCGACCTCCGCCGCCCCGCCGAACCCGCACAGGACCGGCCGGCCCGAGCCGTGCAGCACGACGTGGTCGGGCGTCAACCGCCGGTGGGCGATGCCCAACGCGTGCAGGTCGGCGACCGTGGTCGCCAGGGCGGCGATGACCGCAGCCGTGGTGCCCACGTCGAGCCGGGCGTCGACCAGGGTCCGGGTGCCGGCCAGCGCGGTGACGAGCTCGAAGCCACCCGCCTCCGTGCGCTCGGCGCGCACCACCTCGACCACCCCGGGGAGGCTGGCCCGGGCCAGGACCAGCGCCTCGGCCGCCAGCCGGTCGGCGTCGGCCCCCGGCGGCGCCGCCTTGACCACGACCGCCCGCCCCCCGTCACGGTCGATGCGCTGGTCGGCCGGCACGAGGCCGGATAGTAGCGAAAAAGACTGAAAGTTGTCGAGAGGGAGTGAGGCTTACTTGAAAGCGCTCTTGATCTTGGCGAAGAAGCCGGCGTCGACGGGGGCGACGTCCTCGCCCCGGATCGCGGCCAGTTGGCGCAGGAGGTCTTCCTCCTCGCGGGACAGGTCGTCAGGCGTGTCGACGGCGACGTGGAGCAGGAGGTCGCCCCGGCCCCGGCCCTCGAGGTGGGGCACCCCCCGGCCCCGGAGGCGGAACACCTTGTCGGTCTGGGTGCCCTTCGGGACGACGAGGTCCTCGGGCCCGTCGAGCGTCTCGAACGTGAGGTGGGCCCCCAGCGCGGCTTGCGTGAGCGGGAGGTGCAGGCGGTGGACGAGGTCGAAGCCGTCGCGCTCGAAGCGGGGGTGGCGCCCCACCCGGACGTGCACGTAGAGGTCGCCGTGGCCACCGCCCCGGGGGCCGATGGCGCCCCGGCCCGGGAGCCGCAGCGTGGCCCCGGTGTCGACGCCGGCGGGCACGTCGACCGTGTAGCTCTTGTCGACGATGCGGCGACCCTCGCCGCTGCACGTGGTGCAGGGCTGCTCGATGAGCTGGCCCGTGCCTGAGCAGCGCGGGCAACGCCCGGCCGACACCATCTGGCCCAGGAACGACTGCCGGACCCGCCGGACCTGGCCGCTGCCCCGGCAGTCGGCGCAGGTCTGCACCGTCGTGCCGGGCGTCGCGCCGGTGGCGCTGCAGTCGGGGCAGGCCTCGGCGGTGCGCACCCGCACCTGGTGCTCGCCGCCGAACACGGCGACCTCGAACGGGAGGTCGGCGATGACCTCGACGTCGGTGCCCCGGGGCGGGCCGCTGCTGGCGGTGGCCCCGCCGCCGGCGCCCCCGAAGAAGGCCTCGAAGATGTCGGAGATGCCGCCGAACGGGTCGCCCGCCCCGCCGGCGTTGCCGATGCCGGCTGAGCCGAACGTGTCGTAGCGCCGGCGCTTCTCGGGGTCGGACAGGACCTCGTAGGCCTGGGCCACCTCCTTGAAGCGGGCCTCGGCGTTGGGGTCGTCGGGGTTCGCGTCGGGGTGCAGCTGGCGGGCCAGCTGGCGGTACGCCCGCTTGATCTCCTCCCCGGTCGAGCCGCGGCTCACCCCGAGGACGTCGTACAGGTCCCGCACCGCCCCGTCAGCCCTCCGTCAGGTGGCGGCCGAGCCGCCGGCTCACGACGGCCACCGCCGCCAGGGCCTGTGGGTAGTTCATGCGGGTCGGGCCGAGCACGCCGATGGTGCCGGCCAGCTCGCCCTCGACCTCGTAGGGGGCGACGACGAGGCTGCACTCCGACAGCGGCACCAGCCCGGTCTCGGAGCCGATGGCCACCTGGAGGCCCCGGTCGATCACGTCGCGCAGGACGGTGACGACGACGTACTGCTGCTCGAGGATCGACAGCACCTGGCGCACGGTGTCGACCGCGTCGAAGGCACCGGCCACCCGGGCCGCACCGCCCACGAAGACCTCGCCGGGATCGTCGGCGGGGTTGTGGGCGAGCACGCCGAGGGCGGCGCCGCAGGCTGCATCGGTGGCGGCGTCGCCGGTGGGTGTGAGCGACGTCGGCACCGACGTGACGGTGGTGCCGACGAGCTGCGCGCCCAGGTGGGCGGTGGCGGCGGCGAGGCGCTCGTCGCCGGTGTCGTCGGCCAGCTCGATTGTGTGCTTGTCGACCGTGCCGTCGGACAGGACGAGCACCACCAGCGCGGTGCGGGCCGTGAGCCCCACGAGCTGGACCGACCGGATCACGGCCGAGTCGTTGTGGGGCACGGTGATGACCGCGGCGTAGTCGGTGAGGTCGGACAGCAGGCGGGTGGTGTCGTGCAGCAGCGACTCGAGCTCGCCGTGCGTGCGGGAGAAGAACGAGCGCACCTGCTGCACGTGCCCGGCGCCGAGCTGCGCGGGCTCGACGATCGAGTCGACGAAGAAGCGGTAGCCCTTGTCGGTCGGGACCCGGCCGGCGCTGGTGTGGGGCTGGCGGAGGTAGCCCTCGTTCTCCAGGGCGACCATCTCGTTGCGGACCGTGGCCGGCGACGCCTTGATCGCCGGCGCGACCACGCCCGAGCCCACCGGCTGGGCGGTCTCGATGTACTCCTCCACGACGGCTCGGAGGATGGCGGCCTTGCGTTCGTCGAGCATCGGTGGGGGTGATCGTGCGGTTCGCCGGGGTGTACCCCCTTTGGAACCCGGTACGACGCGCGCGATGCTACCCGCGGTCCCCCCGAGGGAGCCCCGCCGCTCCCGACGCTTCCAAGCAGTGGGCGAGGATGTGCTGGAGGGAGTGCGAAGGCCGATGTCGCTGGGGCTCGTCCACGAGCTGACCGCGGAGCTGTCGCTCGCGACGTCCGGCGTGGGGTTCATCGCTCGATGCCTCGACCGCCTCGTCGAGCGCCTGGAGCTGACGGACGCCATCGCCGTCCTGCACGATCCCGTCCTCGGGCCCCAGATCTTCACCGCCGGCCGCCGGCCGCTGCCGGTCGACACGGTCCCGTCGCTCTTGCTCGACCGGGGCGCCGGGATCCACACCGAGCCCACCACGCTCGACCACGCCGCCGACCTCGAAGCCATCCGCCACCTGTGCGAGGTGGCGTTCCGGCTCGATCGGCTGCAGCACGAGTCGCTGCACGACCCCCTCACCGGCCTCCACAACCGTCGCGGCTTCGACGCCCAGCTCGTGCAAGCCGTCAGCCGGGCCCAGCGCCACCGGTTGACGTTCGCCCACGTCCTACTCGACCTCGACGGCTTCAAGTCCATCAACGACCGCCTCGGCCACCAGCGGGGCGACGCCGTCCTGCGGGGCGTGGGCGAGCGGCTGCGCCTCGGCCTGCGGGCGGGGGACGTCGCCGCCCGGGTCGGAGGCGACGAGTTCGCCCTCATCGTGCACGTCGGCGACGAGCCCGAGCTGCTGCCAGTCCTCGACCGCCTCGGCGAGCGCTCCGTGCTGCGCGACGAAGTCGACGATGTCGGCTGGACGGTCGGCATCTCGATCTGCCCCGACGACGGCGCCACCGCCGAGGAGCTCTATCGGATCGCCGACAAGCGCCTCTACGAGGCGAAGTCGCTCCGAAAGGGGGCGAACGATGGACGGTCGCCATGACCACGGGTCGGCGATCTGCGCCGAACTCGATCGTCTCGACCTCGAGCTCCGCTCGGTGCCGGGCGTCGTCGCCGTCGGCATCGAGGGCGTCGACGGCGGCCAACTCGTCGTGCAGGTGGTCGCCCTGGCCTCGCTCGCTTCGCACGACCTCAGCGAACGGGTCAACAAGGCCGTCAGCATCTGCCAGCAGCTGGTCACGCTCGAGTTGGTCGTCGAAGCGTTCCAGGCATCCAGACGTCGGCGCCCCCCTCACAAGCCGCGGTAGCGTCGCAGCGCCTCCTCCCGCTCCACGGCGTGGTCGGCGATCGGCCCCGGGTAGCCGGCCGGGAGGCCGGCGGGGTCGTCCCACGGGTGGTGCACCCAGCGCCGATCGACGCCGGCCAGCTCCGGGATCCAGCGCCGCACGTAGTCGCCGTCCGGGTCGAACCGCTCCCCCTGGGTGACCGGGTTGAAGATCCGGAAGTAGGGCGACGGGTCGGTCCCCGTGCCCGCCGTCCACTGCCAGCCGTGCTGGTTCGACGCCAGGTCGCCGTCGACCAGGTGGGTCATGAACCAGCGCGCGCCCCTCGTCCAGTCCAGGTGCAGGTCCTTGACGAGGAAGCTGGCCACGATCATCCGGACCCGGTTGTGCACCCACGCCTCGCCCCGGAGCTGGCGCATCCCGGCGTCGACGATCGGGAATCCAGTGCGCCCCTCGGCCCATGCCGCGAACCGCTCGTCGGTGCTGGGGCCGGTGTCGACCTCGATCGCCGCCATCTTCTCGTTGAACGAGCGCCTCGCCGTGTCGGGCCGGTGGAAGAGCACGTCGGCGTAGAACTCGCGCCAGCACAGCTCGGTGCGGAACCGACCCTCCGACCGGCTGCGGCCGAGCAGCGCGAGGAGCTGGCGGGGGTGGATCGTGCCGTACTTGAGGTGGGCGGACAGGCGGCTGGTGCCGTCGGGCAGGTCGGGTCGGTTCCGGCGCTCGTCGTAGTCGTCGAGGCCGCGCTCCCAGAACCGGCGGGCGGCCGCCTGGGCCGCCTGCTCGCCCGCGGCCGGGAGGTCGCAGGCGACCACCGGCTCGTCGGGCACGCGGTCGCTGGCCACGCCCTCGGCCCACCGGACGTTCGACGGTGCGAGCACCGGCTCGGGCCAACCGTGCCCCCGCCAGGCCCGGGCGAACGGCGTGAACACCTTGTACCCACCGCCGGCTGCGGTCGTGACCGTGCCCGGGGGCACGGCGTAGGCGCTCCCGTCGAGCTGGAGGTCGATGCCGACGTCGGCCAGGGTGCGGGCCACGTCGTCGTCGCGCTGGCGGCCGTAGGGACCGAAGTCCTCGGCGGCGTGCACGCTCGTGGCGCCGACCTCGGCGGCGAGCGCGGGGATGGTCGTCGCCGGCGGACCGGGCCGCACGACGAGGTGCCCGCCCATGGACCGGTCGAGCTCCTGCAGGCAGCGGACCAGGAAGGCGACCCGGGGTGCGCCCGCGGCCCCGAGCAGCCGGGGGTCGAGGACGAAGCAGGGGACGACCGCACCGTCGGGCCCGGCCGCGGCGACCGCCTCGAGCAGCGCCGGGTTGTCCGAGAGGCGCAGGTCCCGCCGGAACCAGACGACAGCGGTGGCCACGACGGTGTACGGACCGGCCTCCGCGCCGGACTACGAGCGGTGCTCGGTCCAGGCGCTCCCGTCGAAGTACCGCTGCGAGCCCGGCTTCTCCGGGTCGGGGTACCACCCGGCTGGCGTGGCGCCCGCCGCGGCGGCGGGACCGGCCGTGCCCACCTGGGGCTGGATCACGCCGTAACCCATCTGGCCGCCGAGGACCGCGTCGGCCGCCTCGACGTCCTTGTGGAACCGCTTGTGGATGAACGTCTTCGGGCCCAGGAGCTCGGACTTGGCCCAGATGCCCGACAGCGGACCGACGCGCGTGCCACGCGGGAGCCGACGGTCGAACCCCTTCGGCTTCGACGGAACGAACGCGCCCGCCTTCAGCACGACGTAGGCCCGATCGGTGGCGGCGACGATGTAGTACTTGGCCCCGAACAGGACGATGAGCCACGACAGGGCGGCGAAGTAGGGGGACGGTCCGGTCTGGGCCATGAAGACGGCCTGGACCTGCTCCCCGGGTTCGAGATGGGGCTGGACCCGTTCCTGGAGCTTGTCTCGCAGTGCCATGGGGAGCGAAAGCTAGTCGCCGCCGGTGGTCACTCCTCGAGCGTCAGCGCCGAGATGAAAGCTTCGGGCGGGACCTCGACCCGGCCGATGTTCTTCATCTTCTTCTTGCCCTCCTTCTGCTTCTCCAGCAGCTTGCGCTTCCGGGTGATGTCGCCGCCGTAGCACTTGGCCAGCACGTCCTTGCGCTTCGCCTTCACCGTCTCCCGGGAGATGATCTTCCCGCCGATGGCCGCCTGGATGGGCACGTCGAACATCTGCCGGGGGATCAGCTCGCGCAGCTTCTCGGTCATACGGCGGCCGTAGTCGTAGGCCCGGTCGCGGTGCACGACCGTGCTGAACGCATCGGCGGCCACGTTGTTGAGGAGCACGTCGACCTTGACGAGGTTCGACCGCTCGTAGCCGTCGGCGTCGTAGTCGAGGCTGGCGTAGCCCTGCGTACGGCTCTTCACCTGGTCGAAGAAGTCGCGCACGACCTCGGCCAGGGGGATCCGGTAAACGAGCTCGAGGCGCTCGGGCGACAGGTACTCCATGCGCTGCATGTCGCCCCGCCGCTGCTGGCACAGCTCCATGAGCGTGCCGGTGTACGTGGATGGGGTGAGGATCGTGACCTTGAAGACCGGCTCCTCGACGAAGTCGATCTGGGGCGGCTCGGGCATGTCGGACGGGTTCGAGACGAGGAGGACGTCGCCGGTGACCGAATGGACCTTGTACTCGACCGACGGCGCCGTGGCGATCAGGTTGAGGTCGAACTCCCGCTCGAGGCGCTCCCGGACGATCTCCATGTGCAGGAGCCCGAGGAACCCGCACCGGAAGCCGAACCCGAGGGCGCTGGACGTCTCGGCCGCGTAGGTGAACGAGCTGTCGTTGAGCCGGAGCTTCTCCAGCGACTCCCGCAACGTGGCGAACTCGTCGCCGTCGACCGGGTAGAGGCCGCAGAACACCATCGGCTTCGGCTCGCGGTAGCCCTCGAGGGCCGCCGCCGGTCGGGATGCCTGGGTGACCGTCTCACCGGAGCGGGCCTCGCCCACGTCCTTGATGCCCGCGATGAGGTAGCCGACCTCGCCGGCGGCGAGCGCCTTCACGGGGGTGTGGGTCGGCAGCCGGACGCCGACCTCGTCGGCCTCGTGCACCGCCCCGGCCTGCACGAAGCGGATCTTGCTCCCGGTCGTGAGGGTGCCGTTCATCACGCGCACGGAGCTGATGACGCCGCGGTAGCTGTCGTAGTGGCTGTCGAAGATGAGGGCCTGGAGCGGGCCATCCGTATCGCCCACCGGAGGCGGGATCCGCTCGACGATGGCGTCGAGCAGCGCATCGACCCCGTCGCCGGTCTTGGCCGACAACCGCAGGACGGACTCGGCGGGGATGCCCAGGACCTTCTCGATCTCGGCTGCGTAGCGATCGGGGTCGGCCGCCGGCAGATCGATCTTGTTGAGGGCGGCGACGATCTCGAGGTCGTTCTCGAGGGCCAGGTAGCAGTTGGCCAGCGTCTGGGCCTCCAGCCCCTGCGCCGCGTCGACGAGCAGCACGGCGCCCTCGCAGGCGGCCAGGCTGCGGCTCACCTCGTAGGAGAAGTCGACGTGGCCGGGCGTGTCGATCAGGTTGAGCACGTGGTCGCGCCAGTTCAGCCGCACCGACTGGAGCTTGATCGTGATGCCCCGCTCCCGCTCGATGTCCATCGAGTCGAGGTACTGGGCCCGCATCTCCCGGGGGTCGACCGCGCCCGAGCGCTCCAGCAACCGGTCCGACAACGTGG
>JACDCH010000181.1 GCA_013694495.1 Acidimicrobiia bacterium
ACCCGCAGGCGGGTCGCCTGCTCCTCCGCCAGGCGGGTGGCGTCGCGGGCGAGGCGGTGCAGCGCGACGTGCTCCAGCGCGGTCTCGCACCGGAACGCGACCGCTTCGATGGCCTCGACGTCGCTCGGCCGGAAGCCGCGCCGGCCGTCGGCGGTGGCCGCCACGATCGCGCCCCGCGGGCGGCCGTCGAGGGAGATGGGCACGACCGCGACGGACACGGCGCCGGCCGCGGCCAAGCCGGCGATCGCCGGCTCGGTGGGATCGGTTCGGCAGTCGCGGATCAGGACGGGCGAGCCGGGCACGACCAACCGCTCGAGCACGGACCGCCAGTCCACGCCGACGACGAGGTCCTCGAGCGCCGGGACGACGCTGGCATCGGCGTGGGCAAGCCCGACCAGGCGCTCCTCGCCGTCCTCGTAGGCGACCAGCAGCGCAAGGTCGGCGAAGGCCGGGACGAGGACGCCGGCCAGGGCGGAGAGCGCGGCGTCACCGTCGTCGAGCACGGGCGCCAGCACCTCGGCGGCCCGGGCCTGGAGGGCGAGCTTGCGACGGGCGTGCTCGGCCGCCAGCAGGGCCTTGTGCTCCTGGGCGAGCAGCGCCTCGTTGGCGGTGCGGAGCTCGCCTTCGGCGGTCTCGATGCCGTGGCGGCGGCGCAGCTCCCGTCCGACCATGGCGCTGAGGAGGGTGCCGCTCGACGCGAGGAAGAGGAGCAGCGCGAAGAGGCGAGGCGTGCCCTGCTCGTCGGTGTTGCTCGTGATGATCGCCTCGGACACGAGCAGGAAGAGCAGGCCGAAGAGCAGGTAGGTCAGCGTGATCCGACCGGCCGCGTCCCTGGGGTTCTCGGCGCTCGGGCTCATCCGCCGGACCGTGATCCGGTTCGGGTGTTCCACGTGGTGACCTCGACGCGGCGGTCGTCGAGGATCGTCACGATGGCCGAGCCTCCCACCGATCGACCGTCGCCCGTCGCGACGGCGTCGATCGTGAGGGTGTCGCCCGCCGCGCTCAGCGTGCAGGTCACGGCGAGCTCGTAGCCCGTGAACGCGGTGGGCGACACGTAGGCGGGATCGGTGCAGGGGGCGACGAGCACCGCCGGCAGCGGCGCCTCGGGGTCGTCGATGACGGGCTGGGGGTCGGGCCGGCCGAGGGTGACGCCGCCGATCGCGAACGTGAGGCCGGCGTCCAGCGCGAACGAGCCCGTCCGCTGCTGGCGGTGGGCGTCCGTGGCGCGGAACTGCGTGAACGACAGGGTGAGGAGGGCGGTCACCATGAGCCCGACGACGGTCGTGAACACGAGCGCCATCACGAGCGCCACGCCGTCGTCGCCGCGGCGCGGCAGGCTCGTCGTCGATGGGGCCGGCGTCACGGGATATCCACCGTGACGGCGTTGGTGCAACGGGCCGACCCGCCCCGCTCACAGACCCAGTACACGCCTTCCACGGTGCTCTTGGTGAAGTTCGACCGGGTGTAGGTCACGTCGTTGGCCGAGCCGTCCTCGATCACCGACCCGTTGCGATAGATGGCGACGGCACTGTTGTGGCCCGACCAGCGCAGCTGGGCGGAGTAGCCAGTCTGAGAGCTGTACCCGGTGGTGATGGTCAGCACGGCGGGCGTCATGGTCGCGGAGGCGGTGCCGGTGGCGCCCTGGTCGTCGGTCACCGTCAGGACCAGGGTCCGTGCCCCACCGGAGACGTACGTGTGGGTGGCCGTCGACCCGCTGCCGTTCGCCGTCCCGTCGCCCCACGACCATGCGTACGAGACGATCGAGCCGTCGGAGTCGCTCGAGTTGCGACCGTCGGCGCTGACGTTCCAGGCGCAGGGAGCTGCGCTCACCGAGCAGTCGGCGAGGATGAAGCTCGCGGTCGGCGGCGCGTTCATCCGGATCGAGAGGGTGGCGCTGGCGGTGGCCGTGCCGTCGCTCGCCCGGTAGGTGAGGGTGGCGGTGCCCGTGAACGTCGCGTTCGGGACGAACGTGAAGCGGCCGTCCGAGCCCATGGTGAGCGTGCCCTGCGCGGCGGTCGGACCGGTCACGAGCGTGGCGGTCAGGGCCTGGCCGTCGGCGTCGGAGTCGTTGGCCAGGACGCCGGCGGGCGGGACCGTGAGCGTGACGCCCCTGGTCGCCGTGTACGAGTCGTTGCGGGCGACGGGGGCGTCGTTGGCGGGGGTGACGGTGATGGTGACGGTGGCGGGGGGGCTGGTGAGGGTGC
>JACDCH010000183.1 GCA_013694495.1 Acidimicrobiia bacterium
CCCTCGGCCGGCCCGGTCGGGACCGGCAGGACCCGGGGCGGGGACACCCTGGCGGCCACCGGCGGGGCGGGCCTCGGTCCACTCGCCGCTGCCGTTGCGGTGGCCGCCGCCATCGCCTGGAGGCGCCGCAGCGAACGCGCGTTCGGCTAGGGTCCGGTGCCGTGACTGCGGTGCTGTGGCAACCGTCGCTCCTCGGGTTCGACGAGCAGGAGACGCCCGCCGGCGACCCGTCCTTCGACGGCGCCGCCCGCCGCTTCCTCGGTGCCGGCGCCTGGGTCGACTGGGTGCCGGGCTGGCTGCGCGGCGCCGACTCCTTCTTCGAGCAGGTGCTCGACGAGGCGCCGTGGCAGGGCACGCGCCGGCGGCGGATGTACGACCGCATGGTCGACGAGCCGCGCCTCTCGACGGGGCCCTGGGCGTCGCCGCCGGCTCCCGCACCGGCCCTCGCCGGTCTGCTGTCGGGCCGTTACGGCCTCGACCTGTCGGCCGTGAGCGCCAACCTCTACCGCGACGGGTGCGATTCCGTCGCCTGGCACGGCGACACGCTGGGGCGACAGGTCGCCACCACGGTCGTCGCCATCCTCTCGCTCGGCTCGGCCCGGCCGTTCCTGCTCCGGCCGAAGGGCGGCGGCCCGTCGATCCGGTATCGGCCCGGCCACGGCGACCTGCTCGTGCTGGGCGGCACCTGCCAGCGCACGTGGGACCACTCGGTCCCCAAGGTCGCCGCGGCCGGCACCCGCATCTCGATCATGTTCCGCGAGCAGGGCGTGTACTAGCGCTGCGCTACGGCGCGGCGGTCGCCGTCGACCGCGGCGTCATCTGCTCCAGCCGCCGAGCCCGCACGGCAGCCCCGGAGACCACGGCGAAGGCGCCGGCCGCGCCGCCGGCCACCGGCGTCGACACGCCGGCTGCGACCGCCGCTGTCCAGCCCACGGTGGCCCCGCAGGCGGCGGCGCCGAGGAAGTCGTAGCGCCCGATGCCCCGTACCCACCGCAGCGCGAGGGCCGGGAGGACGACTGCGAGCACCGGCACCGTGACGAACACGGCCCACTTCAGGTCGTTGCCCACCGTGAAGGGCGGGTCGCCCAGGGCCCCGATCGCCGAGAAGCTGCCGAGGAAGGCCGCGAGGACGCTCGTCTGCAGCACGGACAGCCAGTTGGCCAGTCGGGCCTGCTCCTCGGTGGCTTGCTCCAGCCGGAGGGTGGTCAGGCGCTGCGCCTCCAGCACCCGCTCTCGGACGGCCCCGAGGTAGCCCTGCTCCTGTTCGATCTGGGCGCCGAGCCAGGTGCCGAGGCCGATGTCACGGTCGAACGAGGTCGACCCGCCTGGCGCGATCGCCGCCGACATCGGGGGCAGGTTCGCCTTCAGGTTGTGCACGGCCGTGGCCGCGGAACGGTGGAGGTCGTCGAGCCTCGACGATGTCATCACGATCCCTGCCGACTCGCCGTGGGCCCGGCCCAGGCGGCTGTGGGCGTCGAAGATCGACCGCTCGAGGTGGCCGCGCTCGCCCTCGAGCGCAGCGTGCAGCACGAAGAGCTCCTCGAGCGTGTCGTCGAGGCGGGACTCCCGCGCTCGAAGCGTCGGGAGCGCGTCGTGGAAGACGCCGACGTGGTAGCGCAGCTTCGTTGCGTGGACGAGGTAGCGGAGGAGGCTGCCGAGGTCGCCGCTGTCGTCCCACGTGAGCTGATCGACGAGCCCGGGTTCGTCCTGCGGGGCTACGACCCCGAAGCGCCTGGCGTCCGGCTGCTCCACCTCGGCGATGACGACCCCGTCGCGCGTGACCCCGCCCAGGCGCAGCCCCGGTTCTCGATCGAGCCCGGTGGCTGACAGCACCTCGGCAAAGGCGAGATCGGCCGGTCGGGGCGCCGTCGCCACGTTGATCGTGACCGAGCCCATGGCACCGGGCGGCAGGGCGGCCCACCAGATCGAAGGCGGGGCGACCATGCCCGGCCGGAGCCGCATCGCGATGCCGACGACGTCGTGCGCCCTGAACATGCGGGCCCTGCTCCAGCCGTCGTCGCCAGTTCGCGCTGCGAGGTTGCGGAGGTAGACCTCCTCGGCGGGGAGTTCGACGGGAGGATCGAGCGGGAGGTCGCCCTCCGGCAGGTGCAAGCCCGCGGCGGCGCCTGTCGCCCAGCAACCCTGCAGCCAGCCCGTGACCCCGGCGCGGGCGCGCTCCTCAGGCGTCGCCGTGGCCACCGCGAGGTGAATGGTCCCGAGGAGGTCGGTGTCGCCTCCGGCCACGTCAGGACATCCCGGCGTCGAGTCGGTGGATGGTGTGGTTCAGCAGCTCGCGGGTTTGTCGCGGCGGTATCACCGCGAGCCGCTGGATCGCGACCGGCCCGGCTGGGGCCGACGCCGCGGGGGCGGCCACCGGCCGGCGACCGGCCACCCGTGCCAGCAGCACGAGCACGAGCGCAGCGCCGATGCCGAGGAGCGTGCCACCGACGGCCGAGCGGTCGAGCTCGCGACGGGCACCGGGCGCTTCGGCCACGCCCGTGGTGGGGATCGTCGTCGGCGCTCCCGTGGTCGGCGTCGCCTCGGTCGTCGTCGTCGGTCGGGGGTCGACGACAGTCAGGAGCACGGCGTCGCGCTCGCCTTGGGCGACCGCACCCGAGAGCCTCGCCACCACGTCGCCGCTGCGCACCTCGAGGCGGTAGCGCCCGTCCTCACACACGTCGTAGCCGTCGACCCGGATCAGCAGGTTGCCCGTCGGGGCGTTCCCCGAAGGCCACGCCACGGCTTCCTCGGATCCTGTCGATCGGCAGCCTGCGTTGCTGTCGCCGGAGTGTTCGGCTCCCGACGAGGTCGGGTCGTCGGGGCCGGCGTTGAAGTCGACCGTGGAGCCGTCGGTCTCGACCAGTGCGAGGTCGAGGTCGTCGGCGGTGGACCACGTGAGCACGACGGTGAGCAGCCCGCCCCGTTCGAGCTCGATCCGCTCGAACTCGAGCTCGCCCAGCGTGGGCGCCGGGCGCGTCGTCACCGTCGAGGACGGATCCGTCGCCGGCGAAGTCGTGCTGTCCGGCTCGACCGTGGTCGACGTCCCGTCAGGCTCGGTCGTGGAGGTCCCGTCCGGGTCGGTGGTCGTCGTCGCCTCGTCGGTGGTGGTCGTTCGGTCCCGTTCGGTCGTGGGCGGACCGGCGACGCCGCCATCGTCGCCCCCGCGACGAGGAGGACCACGGCCACGGCTCCCGCGACCGCAGCCACGATGCCGGCAGCGGCCCACGGCCGGCGCCCCGGCGCGCCGGCGTCTGGCTGCGCCTGCGGGC
>JACDCH010000191.1 GCA_013694495.1 Acidimicrobiia bacterium
GAGCGCGGCATCGCCACGACGTTCGCCGACCAGCTCCACCAGCTCCGCGACGGCGTCGAGCGCCTCGACGGCACCGCCCCCCGCGTGGCCGCCCGCGTCGCCCTCGCCGGCTCGTCCGACGTCGTCGTCGCCGTCGACGTCCGCCGCTACGACGCCTGGCTGCTCGCTGCGGTCGCCGCCCTCCGGGAGCAGGAGGCCCAGCTGGTGGCCGTCACCGACGGCCCCCTCTCCCCCCTCGTCCCCGGCGCGGCCGCGTGGTTCGCGGTGGCGGCGGAGGGCGCCGGCCCGTTCGACAGCCACGTCGGCACCCTCGCCCTCCTGCACGCCATCGTCGCCGGCGTCGCCGACCGCCTCCGCGCCTCGGCCATCGACCGCCTCGATCGCATCGAAGCAGGCTGGCGCGCCGCCGCCGCCCTCTGCGACTGACGGTCGCCCACCCCGACGAGCGTGTGCTCGACCGTTGAGCGTGCGCCAACCCGCACTCCAGCCGGTCGAGCGCACAGACAACGGGTTGCCGCAACGGGCGTCGTCAGCCCACCCGACGAGCGTGCGCTCGACCGTTGCGCGTGCGTGCAGCCGCACTCCAGCCGGACCAGCGCACAGACAACGGGTTGCCGCACAGCGGTCAACCAAGACGAGGGCACCGGAAAGGGCGCGGTCGACCAGCGCCGCGCTCCGTCGCGCCCTTGACCTTGACCTCCCCTCACCCTGAAACCCGCGGGCGGATTGATCACCGCGTTGGCAGACTCGGCGGCCATGGGTGGGCTGGACGGGCGGGTGGCGCTGGTGACGGGGGCCAACCACGGGATCGGGGCGGCGACGGCGGTCGAGCTGGCGCGGCTGGGCGCCGACGTGGCGGTGTCGTACCTGCGCTTCGCCGAGCGCGACGGGGAGGACGGCCGGCCGGCCGAGTACGCCCAGCAACGGCGCCAGGACCACGAGGAGGTCGTCGCCGAGATCCAGGCCCTCGGGCGGCGGGCCCTGGCGGTGGAGGCCGACCTGCGCGATCCGGCGACGCCGGCGGCGCTGTTCGACGCGGCCGAGGGCGAGCTCGGCCTCGTCGACGTGCTCGTCCACAACGCCAGCGGCTGGCACAAGGACACCTTCGGGCCGCCGGACGAGGACCCGTACGGCCGACCGAACGACGAGGTGACGGCGGCGACGTTCGACGCGCAGTTCCTGGTCGACGCGCGCGCCGGCGCGCTGCTGATGGCCGAGCTGGGCCGGCGCCACCGCGCCGCCGGCCTCGGGTGGGGCCGGATCGTCACCCTCACCTCGGGCGGGCCCGGCGGCTTCCCGGGGGAGGCGTCGTACGGCGCGGCCAAGGCTGCCCTCGACAACTACGCGATGACGGCATCGATCGAGCTCGCCGACCTCGGCATCACGGCGAACGTCGTGCACCCACCCGTCACGGACACGGGGTGGGTGACCGACGCCGTCCGCGCCTTTGTCGCCGGCTCGACGGACCACGTCCACGTGTCCGAGCCCGGCGAGGTGGCCGAGGTGATCGGCTGGCTGTGCACCGACGCCGCCCGCCTCCTGACGGGCAACCTGATCCGCCTGCGCTGAGCCGTTCGCCGTCACTCGCTTCGCTCCGTTCCGGCGAGTTCTGTCGTCCCGGCTCCGCTCGCTCGTGCCGGTCGACAGGCGCGTCGACGCAACCCGGTTGGTGGTCCGCACGTCACGAGGCCGACGACGACCCCGACAGGAGGGTTGGGCAGACTGCGGCGGTGCCTCCCCTCGCCACCCGCCACGCGCCCCATGGGATGGTGTGCTCGGTCGACCACCTCGCCTCGCAGGCGGGCGTCGGCGTGCTGGCCGACGGCGGATCGGCCGCCGACGCCGCCGTCGCCGCCTCCGCCGTTCTGGCCGTCACGTCCCCCCACCTGTGCGGCATGGGCGGTGACCTCTTCGCCCTCGTGCACACGCCGGGCGAGGCCGCACCCACAGCGCTCAACGCCAGCGGCCGGGCCGGGAGCGGCGCCGACCCGGACCGGCTGCGGGGCGAGGGGAAGGCTGCGATGCCGTTCCGGGGCGACCTCCGGTCGGCGCCGGTGCCCGGGTGCGTCGACG
>JACDCH010000195.1 GCA_013694495.1 Acidimicrobiia bacterium
GGGCGGGAACCCCATCTCTCGTTGTGCCAACGGGCTTCTGCCGGCCGGCGGTTGCGACGGGGGCGGTGGGCGGGGTACCCCCGGCGTCGATGGCGGCTACCCAGCGGGTCATGGTGGTAAACACGCCGGCCCGGACGAAAGGAGATCATTTCGTGGAACCGACGACCCTCGACGGCCCGATCGAGCTCGCCCTGCCGGCCGACAGCCGGATGCTCAGGCTCGTGCGCCTCGTCGCCAGTGGTCTCGCGTCCACGATCGGCCTCGATGTCGACGAGCTCGACGACCTGCGCATCGCGGTCGACGAGGCGGTCGCGGCGCTGCTCGAGGGGGGCGACGGCTCGCGCCTCGAGCTCCGCTTCGAGGTGGACGCCGAGGCGGTCACGATGGCGGCCACGGTGCCCGCCGGCGGGGCCCCGCTCGACCCCGAGCGCCTCGAGTGGTCGAAGCAGCTCCTCGGGGCGGTCTGCGACGAGCACCAGCTCGAGGTCGACGACGGCAAGGTGCAGGTGAGCTTCACCAAGCGCCGGTCCACGGCGGCCTAAGGACGCCGCAGCGTGGCCGATCGATCGTTCGCCCGCCCCACCTCGCCCCCGCGCGAGCGCGACCGCGAGGGGGAGATGGAGCGGTTCCGCGCCTTTGCGGCCACCCGCGCCGTCGCCCAGCGCAACGCCCTGGCCGAGGAGTTCGCCTGGGTCGCCCGCCATTGCGCCCGCCGCTTCGCCGATCGCGGTGAGCCCTTCGACGACCTGCTCCAGGTCGCCCTCCTCGGCGTCGTCAAGGCCGTCGACCGCTTCGATCCGGAGCACGGCACCTCGTTCGTGAGCTTCGCTCTGCCCACGGTGCTGGGCGAGCTGCGCCGCCACTTCCGCGACGCCACGTGGGCCGTCCGGGTGCCGCGGCGCCTCAAGGACCTCCACGTCGAGGTGGGCGCCACCATCGAGTTCCTCGGCACCGAGAACGGGCGGCCCCCGACGCCGGACCAGGTGGCCGCCCACCTCGGGATCCCCGTCGAGCACGTGCTCGAGGCCCTCGACGCCGGCGCCGCCTACCGCTCCTCGCCCCTCAACATGACCGGCGAGCGGGGCGACGACGACGAGCCCAGCGGCGTGCTCATGGGCGCCGAGGACGCCGACCTCGCCAATGCCGACGACCGCATGCTGCTACGCCAGGCCATGTCGGAGCTGCCGCTGCGCGAGCGGCGCATCCTGGAGCTGCGCTTCACCGGCGGTTTGTCGCAGAGCGAGATCGCCGAGCAGGTCGGCGTCAGCCAGGTGCACGTGTCCCGGCTGCTCCGCAAGAGCATCCGCATGCTGCAGGCCAAGCTCGGCCACGGCGGCGACGACGACGCGCTCGACATGGACGACGAGCCAGTCGAGTAGCGCGGGTGGTGCGTCGGGGCGCCCTCAGGACCTGCGGATGGATTGGCGCCGGACGAGGTGTTGCCCGCAGGCCCTTCCTGTGTCTCGATTCGATTCCGGGGCCCGGCGAGGGGGCTTCGCCGGAGCGGTCCGGACCCCTTCATCTCAGGACGTGCGGCGGAACAACCGCGTCGCGACGCGCCCGTCGACCGCCGGAGGCGCTGGGGGTCTGGGGGCGGAGCCCCCAGGCATCGGCCGCAGGGCGACGAAGTCGGCCGAGGACCGCAACGACCGAGCGCAGAGGGCCACAACACTCGCCGGAACGGAGCGAAGCGAGTGACGGCGAAGAACTCAGTCGGTGAAGAGGTCGAGCAGGCCGGTGACGGCGAAGACCTTCTCGACGGAGCGCTGGGCACCCTCGATCACGACCGAGCCGCCGCCGTCGACCAGCCGCTCGCGCGCCTGGACCAGCACCTGGATTCCGGACGAGTCGCAGAAGCGAAGGGCGGCGGCGTCGATGACCAGCCGTTCGGCGCCGCCGTCGAGCACGGCGGCGATGGCCTCCGAGAGGGCGGGGGCGGTGTGGGCGTCGAGCTCGCCCGTGAGGGTGACACGAGCCTCGCTGCCTTCGCTCGTCGTCTCGATGGTGAGGTGGTCGTTCGCGTCGGCCATTGGCGCGAAGGTACCGGGCGGTCAGCTCCCCTCCAGCTTCGGGTCCCCCACCCGGCCCCGCTTGAGCTCCTTCAGCTCGCCGTGGCGGGCCAGGGAGCGCACGCCCCGCCAGAGGTCAGCCGAGCCCTCGACGTCGGGCAGCTCGTCGATGATCGGCCCGAACACGGCGACGCTGGTGCCGCCCTCGTCCCACCGCAGCACGGGCGAGCCGACGTCGCGGCCGGCGGCATCGGAGGCCCCGTCGGTGGCGGCGGCGATCGCGGCATCGAAGCTCGGGTCGTCGACCGCGGCGGCCACGTCATCGGCCAGGCCGGCAGCCTGGGTCGCCGCCCGCACGAGGTCGAGCGACGGCGTGCCGCCGTCGCGGTGCAGCAGCGTGCCCCACTCGTCGTAGAGCCGGGCCACCGCGGCCTGGTCGTCGTCGTCGATGAGGCGCTGCACCACGCGGAGCGCGGATCGGCCGGCGTCGACGTGGCCCCGGTGCTCCTCCGGGATCTCGCGGTCGCGGTTGATGTGGGCCAGGGAGAACGGCGCGAACACGACCTGGACGTCCTCGGTCTCGGCGGCTCGCAGCAGCCAGCGCGACGTGAGCCACGTCCATGGGCACCCGGGATCGAAGTGGAAGGTCACCTGCATGGGGGTCGGTTCTACCGGCGTTCCGCCCAACGTCGTCGCAGAACCTCCACACCCTCACCCTCGAGCCACTCGTAGGCGAGGGTCCGCCCGGCCAGCACGGAGATCAGGTGCTCGGCGCGGCCGCGGACCTCGGGCCCCTGCGCCGGGCGGGCCCAGTCGACGTCGGTGGCCGTCAGCGAGAGGCCCTTCGCCGTGGGTCGGATCGGGATGAACGGGTTCGGCAGCGTGAGCTCGAAGTGCAGGATCCTGCGCAACGTCTCCGGTGAGGTGCCGGCGTCCTTGCCGAGCGGCAGCGCGATGTCGAGGAGGTGGATCGTGTGGTCGCCCAGGAGCACCGTCGCCGGCAGCAGCCGGGCGAACCCCTTGGGCCGCCCCCGCATCCCGTCGAGGCGGTCGAGCAGTTCGGTCGGCGACCCCGCGGCCGCCTGGTTCGTCGTGACGCGGTCGTTGGCCCGGTCGAAGGAGAACCGGCTCCGGGCCAGCGCGCTCGCGAAGCGGCTGAGAGCGACGTCGTACCCGGCCACGACGTGAGACAGGACGTCGTGGTTCGTCCAGCCCGCGCACAGGCTGGGGGCGGCCCACTCCTCGTCGGTGAGGGCCCGGCCGAGCTCGACGATGCACCCGTCGTGCTCCACCAGGGCCTCCCGGGCGTTCATCGTCGTTCGGGCCGGGAGGGGCGGTGCGGCATCACCATGATGATGCCGGATCGGCCACGCCGTAGGCGCCGACGAGCTCGCCCGACGGTGTAGAAGAGGCCAGTTACACCCTTCGTCCGACAGTCCCCGCCCCGGACCCTTCGGGTCCTTGGGGGGAGCTCATGTTCGCAGCGGCGCCGTCGAGCAGCTCGTCGCGCCAGCGGCGGTACTCCTGCGGTGTGATCCCGTGTGCGCGGGCGGCATCGCTGCAGCTGTGGTCGGCGCGGATGCTTTCGAGCACGATGCGAAGCTTCTCGTCGGCAGAGACTGCACCGGGAGCGCCCTGGCGCGATGTGGGCTGGGCCGTGTGGGGGCCCGTGACCAGGCGACCGCCGCGAATGGTGGTGGCGAGCACCATGCCGGCCGCGACCAGGGTGATGTCCTTGAGGACGTACTGACCCTCGATGGTCGGTGTCGCAGGGCTGTCGAACAATCGGGTCGGGAGCAGAACCAGCGGGGCGAGGATGCCGAGCAGCTCGAGTCCGAGCACGTAGATGGTCAGCCTTCGGAACCAGCCGGTGAGGAGCAGGACACCGAGGCCGCACTCGACGGCGCCGGTGAAGGCCACGCCGGCGCGACCCGGCACCAGGTCGAAGGTGATGGTCTTGATCGTCTCCATGACGAGGCTCTCCGCGGGGCTGTATCCCGGGATGAGCTTGAGCGCTCCGAAGTACAGGAAGATCACGCCGACCGCCCAGCGCAGGAGCATCAGACTGCGAGCGACGAGAACACGGTGGACAGCGGCGTCGACCAACGTCAGGCGCGAAGGCACGGACGCAGCTCTCTCTCGGCCGACCTTGCCGCGCGTTGCCGCCCGTAGGGGTCGGGCGCGGCGTGACGGACCCGAGCCTTCGGTGGCGTTCACCTCAACTGCGCGCCGCGTTCGGTTGCCGGTGATCGCCACCACCGGCAACCGAGCTTGACGTCACACGCCGGTGTGGTCGCGCTCGTCCGAGGTGCCCGTGGGGCGACCGGAATCGGGATGGTCGCCAGCGTCGTCGCGACCGGCTTCCTTGCCGTCGCCGTCGGACATCTCCTCGCCTCTGCGTCCGACGCTCACGCCGACGCCCTTGGCTGACTCGGGCACATCGTCGGTCAACTCGTCCTGTCGCGCCGGCGACTCCACTGCCGGGCTGGCCGTCTGACCTGCGGTCCCAGATTCTGCCCCCACCATCTGACGTTCCACCGAGGCTCGGAGCTCGTCGTTGCCTGGGTTGCCCTCCGTGCCGGTGCGTCCTTCATAGGGCGGGATCCCCCGATCCTCGACGTCCGTCTCGCCACCCGGAGCGGGGTTCGGTCCCCGGCTGAAGTCGTTGCCGACGCGATCGCCACCGGCTTGCAGCCGGTTCTCTTCGGCCTGGTCGTCCTCGGTCTTGTCAGCGGGCATGACGTCTCCCCATTGAATCGGACTTCTCGCCCGCCTGCTACCCGAACAGAGGGCCGCTGAGACGTGGCGGCCCGTGCATCAGGTGCGCGGTGATCCAGGCTCGATCGCCAACGTCCAGGCCGCCAGCGCGCCGTAGGCGAGATGCGGGACGATGTCGGCGGCCCAGTCCGTGGCGGCCCATGTCCTCGGGTCGGTCACGCCGAGCAGCGTCATCGGAGCGTTGCCTGCGAGGAGGGCACCCATCGTCGCTGCCAGTGCTGTCGTGGTGGTGCGCGGCCGCCAGCTTGTCGCCCTCGCGACGCCGAGCATGGCGCCCACGCCGACGCCGGCGGCGATGCCGGTGAGCGCGCCCAGCCCGGTGAGGCGATTGCCGCGCTGCTCGCTCGAACCTGGAATCGTGAACCCTGCCTTCTGGGCCAGTGCGTCCACGGTGTCCTCGGGGGTGCTGCTCGTCGCTCGGGCGCGGGCTGTCATGTCCAGATAGGTGACCGCGTTGAGGGCGGTCGTACCGGCCGCACCCGCGGCCGCGCCGCGGAGAGCGCCACGCAGGAAGACGTTCATTCAGGATCCCTTCGCCACGAGCGGGCAGCCGTCAGCCAAACGCTCCTGACCATGACCGGAGCCGCTGAACCCCCCGTCTTGCCCGCTTCCGACCAGTTCCAAACTGCCTCGAACCGGCCCGAAACACGGCTCCTGGATCGAGATCATCCGCTCACGGCGCGGGCACGCACTTCGACCCTGCCACGAGCAGGAGGACATCATCGGCCGGGACGACATCCGGTTGACGATCAACGAGAACCGAGACCGCCTCGCTCCGCTACTGACGTGATTCACGTTTGCGGCGCCCTCAGGCCCCTTGGCCGAGGTTGCGGGCCAGGCCGCCGTCCATGGTGAACGTCGAGCCCGTGCAGTAGTCGGCGTCGCTCGACGCCAGGAAGACCGCCAGGCGGGCGATCTCGGCCGGCTCGGCGGCCCGCTTGAACGGGATGCTCTGCACCTGTTCCTCGAGCAGCGCCGGATCGTCGATGGCCGCCTGGTTGAACGGTGTCAGCACCATGCCCGGCGCAAGGCTGTTGACGTTGATCCCGACTGGCGCCAGCTCGAGCGCGAGCGTGCGGGTCAGCATGCGCACCGCGCCCTTGGAGCAGTCGTAGTCCGCACCGCCGGCGTTCGGGATGTCCTCATGGACGGACGTGACGTTGATGATCTTGCCCCCGCCGCCCCGCTGCTTGCGCTCCTGGATGAACCGGCGGCAGCAGAAGAACGGCCCGTAGACGTTCGTACGGATGGCGGTGTCCCACGTCTCGGTCGAGAGATCAGCGACGTCGGTGCCCGACGCGTCGACGCCAGCGTTGTTCATGAGGATGTCGACGGTGCCGAACGCGGCGATGGCCTGGTCGAACGCAGCCGCGACCTGGTTCTCGTCGCTGATGTCGAGCTGGACGACGATCGCCTCGCGTCCCGCTGACTCGACCTGATCGCGCGTTGCGGCGGCGCCGGCGGCGTCGTGGAGGTAGGTGACCACGACATCGGCGCCCTCCTCGGCGAAGGCGGCGGCGGTGGCTTGGCCGATGCCGGAATCCGACCCGGTGATCAGGGCGACCTTGCCTTGCAGTCGATCGGTCATGTCGTCTCCTGTGGTTGGCGATCGGTGTGCTGGACGGCTTCGGTGATCCGCCAGGCGGCGTTGATGAGCCCGACGTGGGAGAAGGTCTGGGGGAAGTTGCCGAGGAGCGGGCCGCCGCCGGGGACGGCCTCCTCGGCGAGCAGCCCGAGATCATTGGCGTAGGAGGCTGCGTTCCTGAACCACGTCTCGGCCCTCCCGACGTCACCGGCGAGGGCGAAGCACTCGGCGAGCCAGAACGTGCACAGCAGGAAGCCGCTGTCGTCGTCGTGCCAGCGCCGGATGAGCCCTCCGGCGCCGAGGCCGCGTTCGATCGCGTCGATCGTCGCGCGCATCCGTTCGTCGTCGGCGGGGAGGAACCCGACGAGGGGCAGGAGCAGCACCGATGCGTCGAGCTCGTCGGAGGCCAACGCGCCGGTGTAGGCGCCCGCTGCCGCGCTCCAGGCCTGCTCGAGCATGGTGGCGCGGATCTCGTCGCGGGCGAGCGCCCACCGCTCGGGGTCGACGCCGGGCCCGAGTCGGTCGGCGAGGGAGATGGCCCGGTCGAGGGCCACCCAGCACATCACCTTCGAGGAGACGTAATGCCGTTGGCGGTCCCGCGCCTCCCACATGCCGGCGTCGGGCTCGTGCCAGTGCGCGGCTGCCCGGTCGGCGAGCTCGATGAGCAGCACCTGGACCCGTTCGTTGAGCTCGCCGAGCTCGTCGCGCAGCAGGTGGACGGCGTCGAGCACCTCGCCGAGCACGTCGAGCTGCACCTGGTCCCAGGCCTCGTTCCCGACCCGAACGGGTGCGCTGTCGTGGTAGCCGGCGAGGTGCTCAAGTGTGTGCTCGCTCAGGTCTCGCTCGCCGCCGACGCCGTACATGATCTGGAACTGCTCGTCGCCGACCTCGCCGGCGGCGTTGGTGAACCAGTCGATGATGCGAGCCGGTTCGGTGGGGCACGCGGCGATCCAGAGCGACCTGACGGTCAGGCTGAGGTCGCGCAGCCACGCGTACCGGTAGTCGAAGTTGAGGTCGCCCCCCATCCGCTCCGGCAGCGACGTCGTCGCCGCCGCCACGATGGCCCCCGACGGCTGGTACGTCAGGCCCTGGAGGACGATCGAGCTTCGCCGCACCTCGTCGCCGAAGCGACCTCGGTAACCCCGGTGGGCGTCCGACCAGGACTGCCAAGCCGACACCGTGTCCTCGACGCTGACCTGCTCGTCCTCGTCCTCGTCGGGAGCCTCGGTGTCGAACGCCCCCCGGTACTGAGCGCGGAATTCGACGACGTCGCCGGGGCCGACGGTGAACTCGCCCCGAGCGGAGCCGCCGGCGCAGCGCAGCGCCACCGGTGTGCGCAGCGTGACCTGGGTGGGCCCGCCCCTGGCGACGACCAGGCCGTCGACGGAGCGGACGTGCGGGGTGGTGCGCCCGTACTCCATCCGGGGGGCGAAGTCCACGTCCATGGCGACGTTGCCGCTGATGCCCTCGACCCGGCGCAGGAGGACGTGGGGCGAGCGGCGGCCGAGGTCGTGGCCGCGCGCGCCGGCCTGGGTGGCGGCGACGTCGGTGAGCGCCACCTCGCCGTGCGCCGTTCGCATCACGGACCGGAGGACGAGGCTGTCGCCCACGTACGCCCGCGCCGTTTCGAAGGCCGTCACGGGTCGGATCGACCAGTGACCCGCGTCAGGATCGAGCAGCCGGCCGAAGATCGATGCCGAGTCGAACCGCGGGGCGCACCACCAGTCGATCGAGCCCCGACGGTCGACGAGGGCGGCGCTGTGGCAGTCGGAGATGAAGCCGTAGTCGGCGATCGGCGGCTGGCGCCGCCCAGTGGAGGTCACTGCGTCGGCTGACACCTACGAGGGGTTCACGCGGTCGGCGGGTGCGAGGGCGGAGGCGTTGATGCAGTACCGCTTCCCGGTGGGCGCCGGTCCGTCGCCGAAGACGTGCCCCAGGTGGCCGCCGCAGCGTCGGCACCGGACCTCCGTGCGGGGTATGCCCATACGCAGATCGCGCTGCAGTTCGACGTTCTCGCTCTCGGCGTCGGTGAAGCTCGGCCAGCCGGTGCCGGACTCGAACTTGGTGTCGGCCCGGAACAGGGTCGCTTCGCACCCGGCGCAGCGGTACATGCCCTCGGCGTCCGGTTCCACCGAAGGGCCACCGAACGGGGCGTCGGTCCCATGGCGCCGCAGCACGTGGAACTGCTCGGGCGTCAGCTGCGCCGCCCACTCGACGTCGGTCCTGGCGACCTCGCGTTCCTCGCCCTTGGGCCTGCGCAGCCGGTGGAGGAGTGAGGCGACGACGCTCATCCGGTGCGCCGTGTGGTGGAGGGAGCTTTCATCCGGTTAGAGCTATCCCGTGCGGGTCGGTGCAACACCTGGCTGCGCCGATCGTTCTCCAACTCGTTCGATTCGCGAGCGGGCGACGTCACAACCGGGTGCGTGCACGAGCCGGGGCGTCACGCCGGGGCCAGCAGGTCGGCGGCGCCGAAGGCGGAGTCGAACCGGTCGCACCACAGCACGACGCTCGTGAACGCCGACAGGTCGGCGTCGCCGGGCAACGTGTAGTTCTGGCTGCCGAGGTTGCCCTGGAGACGCCCGAGGCTGAGGTACGTGTCGTCGAAGTCGCCCTCGGGACCGTCGGCCGGGGTGGTCGAGAGGTACACGTAGACGTCGGGGCCGTTGTCGGTCGCCAGCTCCTCCAGCCGCAGGATCCGGGACCCGTCGGCCAGCTCGAGGACGCGCACCCTGCCCGTCGTGCCGTGGTCACGCGAGATGAACGACCCCGAGCGCAGCTCGACCGGCTCGACCGGCTCGACCGGCTCGGTGGCCGGTGGCTGTGGCTGTGGCGGCGGGGCCGGCGTCGTCGCGGGCTCGGTGACGCGCGGAGCGGGGGCGCCGAGGAGCGTCGTGCTCGTCGACGTGGAGGTCGGCCCGCGGGGGAGGGCGGCCACGGCCACCACCGGGATGGGGTCGTCGACCCGCTCGTCGATCCAGAGCTTGTGGGGTTGGAACCAGAAGAGGACGAACACGAGGAGGCCGGCGCCCGCCGCCACGGCGGCGACGACCACCCACCTCCGTCGCGAGCCGGCGGGCGGTGCAGCAGCGGTGGTCATCGGTGAAACCCAACCACGTCGTCAACCCTCCTGCATCCGGACAGGCCCGGTGTTCATGGTTTCGTTCGCGGCGATGGTCCGATGGCGGATGCTTCGGTCAGGTCGTTCCCGTCCGGGGTCGTTCGGCGCCGCCGCATCAGCCACCACCCGATGCCGACGACCCCGACGACGGCGCAGAACCGTGCCAGCCCGGTGCCGTACTGGCGCGAGAGCGCGGTCGGGTTGGCCTCTTGATAGCCGTAGCGGCGCACGAAGGGCAGGCCGATGAGCACGAGGCTCCCCACCGTGAGCAGCACCCAGCGCAGCGGGACCCAGGCCGAGTCGGGCACGATGCGGTGGAGGCCGGCGCCCACCAGCAGCACGACCGGCACGAGCAGCAGGTCGTGGAACAGCGCCGCGCTGACGACCCACCGGCCCCACGACCCGATCTCGACCTCGTCGGCGCCGAGGACACCGACGATTGCGAACACCATGACCGGAGCGCCGACGGCGAGCCCTGTCCACGACGCCCGGCTGCCGCCCAGAACGATCGACGGGCGCCTCATCGCACCTCGAGCCGCGTGACCCACTTCGTCTGCAGCACACCAGGGCGGTTCGGCCCGATGAGGCGCGCCGGGTAGCCGTGATCGATGTGCAAGGGCTCGCCACCGAGCTCGAGGGCGAGCAAGGTGTCGGCGTCAGCCGCCTGACCGCCGTTCAGCTCCGACGACCCGTACCGGCCGGCCTCCTCCAGCGACCGCACGACCACCTCCGCTCCGGGGGCGGCGCCGGCCAGGGCCAACAGGTCGCGGACGGGGACGCCGCGCCAACGGGCCGATGCCGACCACCCCTCGACGCAGGCGATCGGTAGAACCGCCTCGCGCTGGGGCAGCGCTCGCAGGTCGGCGAGCGTGAGATCGAGAGGCTGGTCCACGGCGCCGTCGACGACGAGGCGCCAGCCGCGGTCGCGGGCCCGATCGACCACGCCGGCGGCGGCCGCTGTCTGGTTGATCGGCAGCCCCTGCGGCCCGACGCCCGGCTCGCGCTGGGCGAGCACGGACAGGTCGCCGAGCGGGGCCACGGTGCCGCCGGCCGTCGCCAGCACCACTGCGCCCGACGCCGCGGCCACGCCGCCGAGGAACGCCCGGCGATCCGTGGGCGTGGCTCGGACGAGCGTCGGGTCGGCCGGCACACGGCGCAGGGCGTCGGCGGTGATCGAAAGCTTCGCTCCGATGTGGGCCACGAGACCGCCCATCGTCAGCCACGCCGCCCAGTAGTGGCCGGTGGGGAAGTAGAAGGGGAACGGGTACCAGCGGGCCACGTTGGCGACGCCGGTGCCCAGCAGGAACAGCGAGCCCCCGACGAGCGGCAGCAGGGCCAACCGCTCGATGGCGTGGGCCACCGACCGGACCGGCGGCAGCTTCACGAAGTGGGGGAAGACCACCCAGAGCTTCGCGAGCAGCAGCGGCACCGACGCCGTGCCGGTGACGACGTGGAGGCCTTGCGTGACCCGGTAGAGGCCGGCGGGCCGGGCCGGGAAGTCGAACCACGAGGGCGGGTGCTGCGCGAAGTGCGACCAGAGCCCGGTGAGGAAGCAGACGCTGAAGCTCACGCCGAGGGCGATCCCGAGCACGGCCGCGGATCGGCCCTCGTGCAGCTTCGACTCGAACCGCTCTTCGGGCGCCCTCATCGGTGACCACCGGCGACTGATCGACCCGGCTGACGTTGAGCAACGACTCCAGCCTGCCGGAGGCGCTGGGGTCTGGGGCGGAGCCCCAGGAATCGGCCGCAGGGCGACGAAGTCGGCCGAGGACCGGAACAGCCCCGACGAAGTCGGGTCGTCACTACTCGACCGAACGGAGCGAAGCGAGTGAGGTCGAAACGGTTCATGGGCGGACGCCGCGGGCGAACCAGCGGTTGTCGCCGACGTCGTTGCCCACGTGCACGAGGCCGGCGGCGGCCATGAGCCCGGGGATGCTGTCGGCGCCGACGACCGCCCAGGGGAACCACGGCCCGACCAGGCCTTCGGTCTCGACCCGCACGGTCTCCGTGGAGGTCGAGGTGCCCGGCGGGGCGACCTCGACGACCGCGTGGCCACCGGGGCGGAGCAGCTCGCGCACCCTGACCAGCAGGGCTTCCGGATCGCCGCCGATGCCGACGTTGCCGTCGAGCAGCAGGGCGGCGCCCCAACGCCGCGCCCCCGGCAGGCGGTCGAAGACCGATCGGCACAGCACCGCCGCGCCCCGTCCCGCGGCCTCGACCGCAGCCGCTGGCGACGGGTCGACGCCGAGCGCCGGCCGACCGGCCGCGGCGAGGGCGGACACGATGCGCCCCGGTCCGCACCCGATGTCCAGCACCGGATCGGGTAGCGAGCGGAGCAGGGCGTGCT
>JACDCH010000202.1 GCA_013694495.1 Acidimicrobiia bacterium
GCTGCGCCTCACTCCGCGCTCGAGTTCGATGGACCTCGCTGCGCTCGGGGCTGTTCCGGTCCTCGGCCGACTTCGTCGCCCTGCGGCCGATCCCTGGGGGCTCCGCCCCCATCGATACAGAAAGAACACTCAGAGACTCAGTTGTATCGACAGACCCCCAGCGCCTCCGGCGGTTTGGACCGTCCGGGGTCAGCGGGGGAGGCCCAGGACGCGCTCGCCGAGGATGTTGCGGAGGATGTTCGTGGTGCCGCCCATGATCGTGTACGCCGGCGCGTAGGAGACGGCCCGGGCGATGCGGCTCCCGAGATCGCCGCCGGGGTCGAGGAGCGTGGCGTAGGGGCCGGCGGCCCGGGCCGCCAGGTCGGCGATCCACTGCTCGAACTCCGTGCCGAACGTCTTCGTCGCGGCCGAGAACCCCGGCGGCGCCTGGCCCAGCACCTCGCGCAACACGAGCAGCCGGCCCAGCCGGTAGCCCGTCTCGGCCCGGGCCAGGTCCTGGCGGACGATGGGATCGCTCGTGTCGAGCCACCCGCTGCGGCGGAGGTCGTCGAACAGCAGCCGGTTGGACACGAGCCGGTCGATGCCGCCCCGCTCGTGCTCCATCTGGCGCATGAGCTGGCGGAAGCTGCCGTTGAGCTCGCCGACGAGGTTCTCGCCCGGCACGCGCACGTCGGTGAGGTGCACCTCGCAGAAGTGGTCGTTGCCCGTCATGTCGACGATCCGGCGCACCTCGATGCCCGGCGTGCGCAGGTCGACCACGAACTCCGACAGGCCGGCATGGGGCTTGGCGTCGGGGTCGGTCCGGGCGATCAGGTAGATGAAGTCGGCCACCGCCGCTCCCGACGTCCACACCTTCTGGCCGCTCACGACCCAGTCGCCGGTGCCGTCGTCGGCCGGCACGGCGCGGGTGCGCAGCCCGGCGACGTCGGAGCCGTTGTCGGGCTCGGACATGCCGATGCTCCACATCGTCTCGCCCGAGAGGATCCCCGGCAGCCAGCGGCGGCGCTGCTCTTCGGTGCCGAACTGCAGCAGCGACGGCCCCATCTGCCGGTCGGCGAACCACATGGCCGCGATCGGGGCGCCGCCGGCGATGAGCTGCTCGAACACGACGAAGCGCTCGAGCGGGGTGCGGCCGCCGCCCCCGAACTCGGTGGGCCACGTCATGCCGATCCAGCCCCGGGCCGAGAGCTCCTTGGCCAGCGCCTCGTCGTGGCCGACGATCCAGGAGTCCTCGGGGAACGGCGTGGTGGCCGACCACTGGCGGGCGACGCCGGCGGCCTCGTCGGCGAGGTCGGCGAGCTCCGGCGGCAGATCGAAGTTCATGGCGACGATCGACGCTAGTGAGCCTACGGAGCCGAGCCGACAGCGAGGCGACCAAGAGACACAGCTACGTGTCTCCGCTCGCGACGTCCCTCGAGATGAAGCGTGGCCGCGACCAGGGTGAAACTGATCGGATCCCGCTAAGTACGTTCCCCGGATGCGCCCGGCCCTGTTCATCCCCATCTTCGGCGAGCTCGCCGACCCCAGGGCGGTGGCCCAGGTGGCCGCCACCGCGGAGGCCGCCGGCTGGCAGGGCGTGTTCGTGTGGGACCACATGGCGTACCGCCCGCCGGTCACCGACATCGGCGATCCGTGGATCGCCCTGGCCGCCATCGCGATGGCGACCGAGTCGATGCGCATCGGGCCGATGGTCACCCCGCCGGCCCGGCGCCGCCCCCACATGCTGGCCCGGGAGACCGCTTCGCTCGACGTCCTGTCGGACGGCCGCCTGGTCCTCGGCGTCGGGCTGGGCGGCCGGGGCCGCGGCGATCCGGAGGGCGACCCCGGCGACGAGCTGGCGGCGACGGGGGAGGAGCGCGACCCGCGGCAGCGGGCGGCGATGCTCGACGAAGCCCTCGTCGTGCTCGACGCGCTGTGGTCGGGCGAGGCCGTGCACCACGCCGGGGAGCACTACACGATCGACGGGTTGTCGTTCCGCCCCCGGCCGCTGCAACGGCCCCGCCCCCCGGTGTGGGTGGCCGGTCGTTACCCGTTCAAGGCGCCGCTGCGGCGGGCCCTGCGGTGGGACGGCTGGTTCCCCATCGGCCTCGAGCGCCCGGACCAGCTCGCCGAGATGCTGGCGTCGGTGGGGGTCGAGGCCCTGCCCGCCGGCTTCGACGTGGTCGTCGGCGACGACGACGGCGTCGACCCAGCGCCCTGGGCCGCGGCCGGTGTCACCTGGTGGCTCACCGGGTTCTCGCCCTTCACGCTCACCCTCGACGAGGTGGCTGCGGTCGCCGCCGCCGGGCCGCCGTGCTGATACGCGAGGTCGCCGCCGACGAGGTTGACCTGTGCGCCACGCTCGGCCGCTTCGTCGTCGAGTCGTACACAACGCTGCCGGGCCACGTGCCCGAGCCCGACTACGAGCGCGAGCTGGCCGACGTCGCGGCCCGGGCGGCCCTGCCCGAGACCGTCGTGCTGGCGGCGTTCGACGGCGCCGGCCGCCCGCTCGGCTCGGTCACCTACGCCGGCCCGGGCTCGCCCATGGTCGAGCACGCCGAGTCCGGCGCCGCCAGCTTCCGCATGCTCGGCGTCGACCCCGCTGCCCAGGGTCGGGGCGCCGGCGCCGCCCTCGTGCAGGCGTGCATCGACCGTGCGAGCGTCGACGGCTACACGTCGATCGTCCTGCACTCGACCCCGTGGATGACGACCGCCCACCGCATCTACACCCGCTTCGGCTTCACCCGCGACGAGTCCCTCGAGTGGACCCCCGTTCCCGGCATCGACCTCTGGGCCTTTCGCCTCCCCCTCTGACCCGACCCACCTCCGTCGGCGGGTCAGTCGGTGGTGAGGACGATCTTGCCGAGCTTGCCGCCGGCGGCGAAGCGCTCGTAGGCGGCGGCGGCGTCGGCCATCGGGAACGTCGCCTCGACCGGGACCCGCACCGTGCCCGCCGCCAGCAGGGGGAGCACGTGGCGCTCGACGGCGCGGGCGGCGGCGGCCTTGTCCTCGAGGGAGCGGGTCCGGAGGGTGGAGCCGTGGATGCGGCCGCGCTTGCCCATGAGCTCGAGCAGGTTCAGCTCGGCCTTGGCGCCGGCGCTCACGCCGATCACTGCGATGCGGCCACCGAGGGCCAGCGCCGCCACGTCGGCGTCCAGGTTCGGCCCGCCCACGAGCTCGAGCACGACGTCGAACGGGCCGAGCT
>JACDCH010000267.1 GCA_013694495.1 Acidimicrobiia bacterium
GCCGTGTGGGCGTCGGTGCGCGACAAGCTCGCCGTCGCCCACCCTGGCTACGACGACGGGCGGCCCTGAGGCCGGATCGTGGGGCGGCGGCGGACACGAGCCTGCCGCGCGGCGGTGGCTACGCTCCGCCGGATGCGCATCGGCATCCTGGGCGGCACCGGCCCGGCTGGTTCGGCCCTCGCCGCCCGGCTCGCCTCCATCGGCTTCGACGCCGTCATCGGGTCGCGGTCGAAGTACCGCGCCATGGAGACCGTCGACGAGCTCCTGGCCCGGTGGCCGGACCGCAAGCTCCCCATCGTCGCCGCCGACAACGCCGGAGCGGCCGAGGCCGACGTCGTCGTGATCGCCACGCCGTGGGACGGCGCCACGCAGACCGCCGTCTCGGTGGAGGACCACCTGCGGGGCAAGGTCGTGATCTGCATGGCGAACGCCCTCACCCGCATCGGCAAGGAGTTCCAGCCGCTCGTGCCGCCCCGTGGCTCCGTGGCGGCCTCCGTGCAGGCGGCGGTGCCCGACTGCCTCGTGGCCGCCGCGCTGCACCACGTGCCGGCCAAGGAGCTGGGCGACCTCGACGACCCGATCGAGACCGACGTGCTCATCTGCTCCGACCACGGTTCGGCCACCGAGCTCACCAGCGAGATCGTGGGCAAGATCCCGAACATGCGACCGCTCGACGCCGGCAAGCTCTCGCTGGCGACGCCGATCGAGTCGTTCACCGCCGTGCTGCTGCAGCTCAACGTGCACTACAAGACGCGAGTGGCGATCCGCTTCACCGGCATCAACGGCCCGATGGGCGGCGAGGCGTCGGCGCCCGCCGCGCCCGCCGCGGCCGCCGAGGTCGCCCCCGCCCCGAGCCAGTGACCGAGACCCCGATCCGCCTCTGGTGCACCGCCCAGGAAGCGGTGGTGCCCTTCGAGCCGGAGCGGGTTGTCAGCATGTACACGTGCGGCATCACGCCGTACGACTCGGCGCACCTCGGTCATGCCGCGGTCTACGTCGCCCACGACGTCCTCGTGCGCCGGCTGCAGGACCGGGGCCACGAGGTCCGGCTGGTCCGCAACATCACCGACGTCGACGACTCCATCCTCGGCAAGGCGCGCGAGCTCGGCGTCCACTACCTCGACCTCGCCGCCGCCGAGATCGTCCGCTTCGACGACGACATGGCGTCGATCGGCGTCCGGGAGCCGTGGTCGACGCCCCGGGCGACGTCGGCCATCCCCGACATCCGCGGGTTCATCGGCATGGTCCTCGACCGGGGTCACGCCTACCAGGCCGGCGGCGCCGTGTACTTCGACGTGTCGACGTTCCCCGACTTCGGCAGCGTGTCGCACTACTCGCGCCAGCAGATGCTCGACTACGCCGCGGCCCGGGGCGGCAACGTCGACGACCCCAACAAGCGCGACCCGCTCGACTTCGTCCTGTGGCAACCGTCGCTCGACGACGAGCCGTCCTGGGAGTCGATGTGGGGGCCGGGCCGGCCGGGCTGGCACATCGAGTGCTCTGCGCTCGCCCTCCGCGAGCTGGGCACCACGATCGACCTCCACGGCGGCGGCGCCGACCTGATCTTCCCCCACCACGAGTGCGAGCGGGCCCAGTCCGAGGCCGCCACGGGGGAGCCCTTCGTGCGCCACTGGATGCACCAGGCCATGGTCCGCATGGACGGCGAGAAGATGTCGAAGTCGCTCGGCAACCTCGTGTTCGTGTGCGACATGCGCAAGACCGTCGACCCGATGGCCATCCGGCTGCTCCTCGTCGAGGAGCACTACCGCACCGGCTGGGAGTGGGACGAGACCCGCGTCGACCGCGCGATCGAGCGCCTCGAGCGCTGGCGGGCAGCCGGCGCCGGCGAGGGCGAGGCTGCGCTCGACGAGGTGCGGGTCGCCCTCGACGACGATCTCGACACCCCGCGGGCGGTGGCCGCCGTCGACGCGGCCGCGGCTGGCGGCGAGGGCGTCGGTGCCGCGGCTGCCCTGCTCGGCGTCACGTTGTAGAAACCGGGCATGCCGGATCCTGCGAAGCCCGAACCCGAACGCGCCGACGACCCCGCCCGCCCCGGCGACGAGCCCGATCCTGCCGACGTCGCCGCGGCGGAGGAGATCGCAGCCCGGGTGGCCGCCGGCAACGACGACCGGGAGACGACCCGCGAGGCCGTCGAGCAGGAGCTCGCGGCGGAGGGCCTCAGCGAGGCCGGCAGCCGCGTCGGCGACGAGATGGACTGACCGGCCCCGCGACCCCTCCGGGCGACGGTGCCCGCCGGCGCGCGGCCCTGCGCGAGACTCCGAAGAGATGGCCGGTTCGTCGCCCGGGGGGTCGCAGAGCGAGTACGGGAAGCTGTTCCCCTACGCGCGGGCGGTGCTCAGCCCGACGTTCAAGTTCCTGTGGCGGGTGCACACGAGCGGGCTCGAGCACATCCCCGGCGACGGGCCCGCGATCTTCTGCCCGAACCACCTGTCGGTGATCGATTCCTTCTTCCTGCCCCTCGTGTTGCCCCGGCAGGTCATGTTCGTCGGCAAGGCCGAGTACATGGACAGCTGGAAGACGAAGCACCTCTTCCCGGGCATGGGCATGATCCCGATCGACCGGGGCGGCGGCTCGGCTGCGGAGCGCGCGCTCGACACGGCGGCCCGGATCCTCGAAGGCGGAGGTCTGTTCGCCATCTACCCCGAGGGCACCCGCTCGCGGGACGGGAAGCTGCACAAGGGGCACACCGGCCCGGCCCGCCTCGCGATGCGCACCGGTGCGCCGATCATCCCGGTCGGGATGAAGGGCACGCTCCGGGTGCAGCCGCCCGACGCCAAGGCGCCCCGGCCCTTCAAGAGCGTCGAGGTGAACTTCGGACGCCCCATTCGCCCGGAGAAGTACCAGCAGCGGGGCGAGGCCGACCGCCTGGGCCTGCGGCAGATGATCGACGAGGTCATGTTCGACATCCGCGAGCTGTCGGGCCAGGAGTACGAGAACACGTACGCCACGAAGAGGGCCGAGCAGCTGCCCACCGACGTCGCCCACGTCCCGACGCTCGACATCACGAACGGGTCCCACGGGGCCCCGACGTCCAGCGACGACGCCGGCGGCGAGCCGCCGCGGCGCACGGCGGCCGAGGCCGTGCGGGGCAGGGCCGCCGCGGGCTGAATCGGGC
>JACDCH010000274.1 GCA_013694495.1 Acidimicrobiia bacterium
TCACCGAGATCACCGCCGACTGACAACGCCGCCAACGATGACCACCACGACCACGCCTCAGCGCGCCCCCATCACAGCCTCACCGACCATGTCGCCGCCGTCCTCACCCAGCCTGTCGGCGAACACCTGCCCGGCGAGCCGCGAGTGCACCGCAACGCTTCACTACCGGACGACCCGATCCGGTCTGGCAGACAGCTTCGTCAACGCCCCGGCCCCGCCGGAGCAGGGCGTGGACGAACAGGCACCCGAGTCCGAGCTCTACGAGGCGCCGTTCCTGTCGATTCCCATGACGGTCACACGAGACACCACGGCTGCGGACGTGGATCTCGTCAACGTCGCCGCCCAGATCCCGGCGAGCGTCGCGGACACCCGGGGCGTCGACTACTTCTTCTCCGTCAGCGACGGCACGACGACATCGTGGTGGCCAGGCACGTCGTACGGCGACGGCTACCAGCCGGTTGCCGGCGTCCGAGTCGGATTCCATCACACCCGCGTCGTCGATCCCCCGCACCTGGTACACGCGCCCGTCCTCTCCGCGCCCGCGTTGCAGGATCTGACCATCTCGACGCAGGTGACCTGCGCAACGGAGGCCTGCGACGTCGACCTCGTGTACACGAGCGAGTTGTCAGCCGGACCGCAGAGCTACCGAACGCGGCGCCTCGCCCGAACGGCGTCGACACCGCTCGCCAACGGGCTGCGGCTCGAGACGCACACCGTCACCGTTCCAGCGGCCGAGGTCACGACCCGTGGCCTCGCCTACGCGCTGCTCGCCCACGACGGCTACACGTCAGACGCCGTCCCCGGCACCACGTACTGGGGCGCCTACGTACCGCTCGAGGGCGGCCCGATCGGCGGAGTCGAGGCCGGACTCGACGGCAACGCGCCGTTCGTCAACGTCGCCGAGACCGGCGCCATCGCGATGCTGCCCGTGCGGGTTCTCGAGCCACCGCACCCGGTGATCGCGCCGTTCGTCCCCCTGGCCGACACGGCCCTGTCCATCACGGTCGCGTCGAACTGCGCGACGGACTCGTGCGTCGCCACCATCCGCTGGCGCCAGACTGGTCGCAGGTGGAACGAGGCCACCATGGCAGGGTCGGGTGACATGGCCATGCAGTTCACCGCGACCATCCCCGCGCACGACCTCGCGCCTGGAGGCCTCGACCTCCGCGTGGATGTCGACGATGGCTTCGTCACGTCGTCCACCGGAATAATCCCCGTGCTCGTCGAGCCCCTCGTCGTTCCGGCCGTCATGGTCCCAGCGGCCGACACCACGGTGCACACCGAGCAGGGGTGCGCTCCAGAGGACAACTCGTCGTGCACAACCGCGACGTTCGGGAGCGATCCCGACCTCCTCGTCCGCCGAGATGTGACGCTCGTCTCGAACGCGCTCGTCCGCTTCGACTTGTCCGATCTTCCCGGCGGCGCTCAAGTCACGCGAGCCAGCTTGACGGTGCCCGGGGCGGGCGGGACCGGGGTGCAGGTCGCCCCAGCGGCAACGGCCTGGGACGAAGCGACTGCTTCCTTCGAGACGCTGCCGCCGTTCGCGTCGGCGCCCGTCAGTGAGAGTTCCGTCGTCCTACCGGCGTCGGGCCAGCGATTGGAAGGCCTCGTTGACCCGCTGGACGTGACCGACAACGTGGAGGTGAGTGGCGTCGGTGCGAGTGTTTCGGCATCCTCGACGACGCTCGGCGTGTTCACCGAGCTGGCTCCGTCGACAGCAGTGTTCGACCTGACGACGGTTGCGCAGGCCTGGGTGGACGACCCAACAGCGAACTTCGGCGTTGTGCTAGTACCGCCCAGCCTCGACAACATGGCCGTTACGGTCGACAGCCGCGAGGGGGCATCGCCCCCGGTGCTCGACCTGAGCTACGCGTTGCCGCTCGAACGGCCGACCGCCACCGTCGTCTCGCCCGCCGGCGGGGCCCGGGTCTTCGCCGACATGCCGGCGGTCGTGGAGGTCGACGGCGGGACACTCGGCCTCCTCGGACCGGTGTCGCTGTACCTCGACGATGAGCTTGTGGGCACCGACGCAGCCGCGCCCTACGAATTTCACCGTTGACACCTCCGGTCGGCCAGACGGCAGCTATGACCTCTGGGCGCGCGTGGGCGCGGTCGGCGCCATGTCGAGCCCCCGGGTGCCGGTGGAGCTCTTCAACGAGGCGTCAGCCTTCGACAAGGTCATCGCCGACCACGACGCCGGACGCCTCGACGCCGCCGCCACCGTCCTCGAGGGGACACGGGCCCTCGCGGCGCACCCGGACCTCTCCGTACGCTACCGGGGTGGCACACGCGGCCCGACCGAGAGCGGGACCACGCTCGCCATGAAGCTTTTCCAGCAGTTCCTGCCGTTCGCCGACGCCGCGACGATGGACCTGATCGAATGCGTGCTCCATCAGCCGTTCACCACGTGCCTGTCGGAGCCGCCGCCGTCCACGACGACGACGACGACGGCTCCGCCGACGACCGCGCCGCCGACGACGCTTCTCCCGCTTGTCCCGACACTCCCGACATCCCCGACCGGACCAACTGTCCCAGCGCTGCTGCCGCAGTCGGCCGTCGCCGCTCCGCAAGCGCTAGCGGCTTCCCTCAGCGGTGATGGCGTCTCAACGCACGAGACCGAGCACTTCGTGATCGAGTTCGATTTCGGTGACGTTGGTCCTGGCGGGCCGATCGACGACGACGACGGAGACGGCGACGGCATCCCCGACGAGGTCGAGTCCGTGGGCCAGAACGCCGAAGCGGCCTACGCCGTGTACGAGGACTTCTTCGGGCGCGCGCCTCAAGGCACCCTGCGGATCGTGCTCAAGCGGGGACTGGAGATCACGACGATCGAGGACAGCCTCTTCGCCTGCGGGACCGCGTGGCCGGGGTTCGTGCAGGACGTCCACCTCGGCATCCAACCCAATCAGGTCAACATCGACCCGAACTGCGGTGGGTTCGAGGACTACCTGCCCCGGCACGAAGTGGCCCATCTCTTCCAGTACCAGTTCGTAAGCAGCTACGACGTGACGTCCGAGGTGTTGCCGTTGGATCTAGGGCGGGACTCGACGCTCTGGTGGCTCGAGGCGTCGGCGGAGTGGATGACCCACCGCGTCAGCGAGGCACAACCGTCCCTCGGCGCCCTGCACGAGTACGACAGCAACCTGCACACCTTCTTGGCCCACCCCGAGGGCGACCTCACTCGGTTCGATGACGAGAACCGCCAGTACGGTGCCTTCATCTTCGCCGAGTTCCTCGAGCAGGAGTTCGGCGCCGATGCCATCCAGGACGTATTCGAAAGGATCGGGGAGCGCACAGACGTCCAAGTGCCGTTGCCCATCCCGCTCTGCGAGTGGTCCCTGGACTTCCCGCCGGTGCAGAACTGCCGGGCAGCGCGTCAGGCCGTGCACGACCCCCTCCACGAGGACACCGCCGTCCAGGCGATCGGCGACGAGATCGCTGAGCGCGGCTCGTCGTGGTCGGCGGTCCTGCCCGACTTCGCCGAAGCGAACTACCGACTGTGCCTCGACTCCGGCGGCTGCGAAGGCGGCTACGACGACCCGGACGTCGATGACTGGACTCGCGAGCTCGACGACAGCAACGAGGAGGCTGTGGAGGACGACGACCTTGCCGGCTTCCGCCCGGGCCGCGGCCGCTACGAGGTGCCGACCCTCACGCCTGCAGCCGGCAACGTCTTTCTCACCCTGCCGCCGATCGCGACCGGCGGTACGGCGTATACCGACTTCACGTGGCAGACCGAGATCGAGCGGGCCGTCATCAGGTTCGAGGTGCAACTGGCCGAGGACGCAGACCCCGCTGAGACCTGGGCGCGCGTCCTCGTGTGGGACAACCATCCCTCAACGTGCCAGGCGCCTTCCAACATCCCGCTCGACAGCAACGGGCACGGCTCAGTTGACGTCCTCATGGTCTCCACGTGCCGCTTTGCGACGGTGGTGGTCACCGACCTCGATCCCGAGGACCAGCTTCGGGTCCCCGAACTGCCGATCCAGGACTGGTACGAGACCGACACCCCACGTCACAACGTGCGCGGGACGTTCCTGCACGGCGGGGCAGTGGTCAGCGATCTCGCCGGCGATATCGCTCTTGGGGTGCTGCCGCTCGGAACCCTGGGCACGAACACCACCACGGTCCGCCACCAGCCGACCAACACCGAGGGCGTCGGCACCCTGTTCCCCTGGGAGGGCTGGGGCATGGCGGACCGACACACCGGCGACGGCTCATCGGCGCTGTTCCGTTATGCACTCGGCAGCGTCCAGGTCGAGAGCTTCGACGTCGACAACGAGGACGGCGAGACCGCAACTGCGGTTACGACGGTCGCCCGGTCCCGGCTCACGGGAGCCGTCGGATTCGAGGAGGCGGAGCCGTTGGCCCGGATCACGCACCGGGTTCGGCCAACCGCGAGCCCGGCCGTGTTCGCGGTCAGGGTAGAGATCGAGAACCTCGACGACGACGAGATCCTCCCCGTGTACCGCCGTGTGGTCGACTGGAACGTGCCACCCACCGCGTTCGACGAGGCGATCACGAGCAGCTATGGCACGGTCGACCCGGCCACTGGCGGCATCCAGTTGAACGGCACCGGCGTCTTCCACCCGCACCCATTGCTGCGCCCGCCGGAAGGAGCGGCAGGGCCGACGGTGAATCTCGTCCCTGCCAACGGTGGCGCCATCATTGACATCGGCCCGCCCGGGGATGCCGGCCTGGCGCCAGGAGCGACCTTCTCGTTCACGCTCTACTACGGCGCGGCCACGACCGAGGCAGCGGCGCTGGCCGCTGTCCAGTCCGTCGGAGGCAACGCCCATGTTCTCGCGAAGCCAAGCAACCAGGCCGGACTGGACACAGGTGCCCCGCTCACGTTCGTCCTCGCCGTCGGACCGTGATCATCAACCGAAGAGTGGCACTGTTCGCCGCCGCCGCAGCGATCACCGGATGTGGCTACTTCGGCGACGACGCCCCGCCACCCAGCCTCTTTCCACTCGTCTTCGAGAACGCAACCGGGCAGCCGAGCGTCACGGTGGAAGGGACCTCGACCTCCGGGGAGGTGGTTACCGAACGGATCGGTGCCGACCCACCAGTGGAGCGGGCTGCCCCCAGCTTCGGCTGCCTGAGCGATCTCACAGCGACAGCTAGCGACGGGTCGGCCTACGACCTCGCCGAGTTGTGCCCAGGTGACGTGTGGCAGATCGGGGGTGACGTGATACGTCGCCCGGCACGCGACGAGATCCTCGACTGGTGCGACCGTCTCGACGCGGAGGGCGCCGTGCCGGGCGTGCTCGAAGCCTTTGCCCGACATGGGTTCTCCGAGCGAGACGACTTCTCTGCAGCGCTCAACGACTCCACCAGGCTTGCGGAGGCCGAGGCTGAACTCGGCGAAGCCTGCCAGGACGTGCGCCGAGACCAAGCCTGGGAGTACGAGACCAGCTTCGGCTGACGCCGGTCTGTCCTCGATCCCACAGGTAACTTCCGCTACTGAAGGGCGAGGGTGAGTGGCGGCGGTTTCACGGCCGCCGTCGCCTGCCAGCAATCCCACGTCGACGTCGTCGCCATGGGTAAAGGCTTCCTCGATGCGATCAAGCACTTCGTCGGCGGCGTCCTGACGGTCATCGCAATCTCCACGTCGACGCCGTACGAGCGAACTGCGAGTAGGGCGACGCTTACCGTCTGACGCCAAGCTCAGGTACTCGCTGCTGGGCCGGGGTGGAGAGCGTCTCAAGTCGACAGGTCGGAAGCGCGCGAAGGATGCCCTGCGACGGGGATTGAGCCTCACCGGGCGCAGTCTCGTTCAAGCGCGCCGCGCGGCTGCGGCCGCTCGCCACATGACCGGCAGCGAGTCGACCGGCGGGACCTATAGCGAGAGGCCAAGGTTCTCGCGATCGAGGCGGACCCGCTGCTCGATGGCGTCTCGAGTGGCGATGGCGACATCGAGGGCCTGGCGCCACTGCTCCGGGCCACCGGTAGCGGGTAGGGCTTCGTCGCGCGCCGCTATGGCGATGAGGGTGCGGGCGTGGTCGAGGGGATCCGCGGAGTGCGCAGCGTCGTAGCTGGCGAAGGGCCCGGTGCGGCCGAGGGGTTGGCCGTGGTCGAGGCGGGCTTCGGCTCGTTCGGCGAGAGCGAGCCAGACGTCGCGTACGGCGCCGCCGGGTGGTAGGGGGCCGAGGAGCCCGATGAGATGCTCGGGAACGGGCCAGTCGGCGTCGATGTCGAGCAGCCTCTCGACCCGCTCGTCGCGCAGGGCGTTCTCGACGACAGCGAGCGGTCGCTGGCTCTCGGGGGTGGCGGCGAGGAAGCGGCGAACGTCGCGGAGTCGGTCGAGGCCGTGGGCGGTGGGGACGCCGTCGCCGATGGCGGCGAGGACCGTTTGGGTCCAGTGGAGTCCGAGCTGGTGGTCAATGCCAGCGATCTCGTCCTGACGCCACCGGTTCGCTTGCTCCCAGGCGGCTCGCTTCCGGACCATGGCGTCGAGGCGGGCCAGGTCGGCACGAGCGGCGTCGAGTTGGGTCGTGAGCTCGTCGTAACGGGCTACGGCAGCGTCGTATGAAGGAACGAGCTGGCGGCGGTCCCAGCGGTTGGAACGGCGGAGCTGGCGGAGCCCTCCGACAGCTTCCATGCGGTCGTGGAGCCCGTCGGCCCGACGGGCGGCCGCGTCGACGTCATGCTCGAGGTCCTCGACGCGGCGGCGTGTCCGGTTCCGCTGGTCGTAGACGTCGGACGGGCCGCTGGCCAGGGCTCGTTCGTGCTCGGCCCGGGCGGCGCGGAGTTGGCGGTCTCGGACGTGGGGGTCGTCGTGGGCGGCGAAGGTCGTGTCGGGCCGGCGGCCGGCTGCTGCGAGGATGATCTCCTCGGGGGGGCGGCGGTCGGTGACGACGTTGCCGTGGGCCTCGATGCCGGTCTCGATGGTGGTGTTCCAGGTGTGGGTTGGGAGGCGGCCGCGGGATTGGCCGACGTAGAGGGTGTGGCGGTCGACGCTGGGGGTAGCGAGGAGGTGGACCTGGGCCCAGGTGCCGCCCTGGGCGCCGTCGATGGTGCGGGACCAGGCGTGGGACAGGTTCGGGGTCCCGTCGGGGCGGCGCCCGGCGACGAATGCAGCCGGGAGGGTCACCGTCGGGCCATCATCGATGCGGGCCAACATCGCCGTTCGTGTGACGGTGGTGATGGTGGCGGTGGTGCCGTTGTGGACGCGGGCGCCGTCGAGGACCCGGGTGGTGTGGAACAGGATGCGGTCCCCCGCCGCATAGGCGCGGTCGCGGTCGCTCCACCCTGGACCGGTCAGTTCGGGGCCCGTGAGCGCGCCGGTGGTGCGGAGGTGGGTGCGGAGCCGGTCGGCGAGGTCTTCGCAGTCGGCGTGGCTGACGGCGAGGGCGACCGCCTCGGCGCGGCCGTGGCGCTCGATGTCGGCGGCCAGGGCGGCGGCGAGTGCGTCGCGGGAGGTAGCGGGGGTGGGGAGGGTGTGTTCCCAGCCGTGCTTTGTTCGGGTGGCTTGGCTGCCGGCGAGGTCGCCCTGGCGGTAGCTGGTGAGGGCGTCGCGTTCGGCGGGGTCGATCTGGCGATGGTTGACGTATAGCTCGGCGGCGGTCACCTCGCCGGCGTCTGCGAGGCGGGCGAGCTCGGCGGCGAGTCCGCCGGGTGCGACCGAGCGGCCTTGGTCTTCGTCGCCGAGGCACCACAGCACGGCGTCGGGCGTGGCGGTGACCGCTGCGAGGACGGCGGCTGCGTCTCGGGTGGAGACCTGGGACACCTCGTCGAGCACGACGACCGCCCCGGCCGGGAGGGGCTCGGCATCGAGGCGCCATCGGGCGATCGTCCGGGCGTCGACGCCGGCGGCTCGCAGCTCGGCGACCGCCTTGTTCGTGGCAGCCAACGCCACCACCTGTCGACCTTGGGCCCGGGTGATGTCGACGGCGTTGGTGGTGAGGGCGGTCTTGCCGTGGCCGGCAGCGGCGAGGACGACCCGGAGCCGGGCACCGGGGCCACAGAGCGCGTGGACGGCAGTCCTTTGGTCTTCGCCGAGACGAGGGTCGAGCCCGACGGCGACGGCTGCATGGGCGGCGCCGGGGGTGGTGTCGTGGCGGAGGGTGGCGAGGTCGTCGAGCACCCGGTCCTCGAGTTGGCGGTGCTCGAGGGTGGACCACTGCGGGGGTCGGCGCCGGCCGGCGTCGTCGGTCCCGGGGGCGAGCCGGACGACGAGGGGCGAGGCGAGGAACTGGCGGGCGGCGGCTTCGATCTCGGTCGTCGTCCACCGGCCCGCGGAGAGCGCGGCGACGCGCTCGACGACGTGCGCGTGTCCGAATCGGGCCCGGGTGGCGCACAACCCGGCATTGGGGTCGACGAGTTCGTCGAAGAGCTGGGAGGGGTCGACGTGCGCTGGCGGTGTCGGCTCGTGTCGCAAGGTCCGCAGGAGCTGGGGGCCGGTGGGGATGCCGGCTCGTGCCGCCTCGTCCGTCCACCGCTCCCGCAGCACCGCCGGGGTGAACGACGGGTCCTTCCTTTGTCGTGTCGCCAGGGAGGCCCGGTCATCGGCTCGCATCCGCTCCCGAGGGGTCACGGCCTCGGGTCCTGCTTCCAGCAGGGTCTCGATGGCGACGGTGCGCTTGGAGAAGGCCCGCAGCTGCTCCCTGTTGAACCCGGCCAGTTCCCGGGTCCCGTTGCGTTCCGGTCCCCACGTGACGCCGAGGCGTTCGATCAGGCGGCGCTGGAGGTCGGCCTGGAACACCGTCCCGGCGGCCTTCAGCCACGTGTGGATCGGGCCGGCGTCTATCGCCACGAACGTCCCGTCGAGCCGTTCGACGATGTTCGGGACCAGGCAGTGCACGTGCAGCTGCGGGTCCCCGGCCCGCGAGGTCCGGTGGGTGAACATCGCCGCCGCGAAGCCCTGGGTCGGGACACGGCGACGGACCCCTTGGACCTGGCGGCGGGTCACCGCCGCGTTGGCCTCGAGGAAGTCCATCGCCGTCGTCGCCGCGCTCGCGACGGCGATCGACACGTCGCTGCTGGTCGCCGGGTCACAGAAGGCCCACAGGACCGACACGCTCTTGGGGGCGGAGAAGGTGAGATCGAGGGCCTTGACCTCGCGTTCCTTCATGCCGGCCAGTAGCGCCTCGTCCGACCCGGGCCTGAAGCCCTCGACGAGCGCCCGCAGAGCATCGGACTCGACGGCGCCGTCGAGACCGAGGCGGCCGGCCCAGGAGCCGTGCCACACCCCGGGCGCCTCGCCGACGCCCATGAAGTAGTCCTCGACGCCGTCGGCGACCGACCGCAGGAGGTACTCCGCCCCGCGGAGCTTCGTGATCGTCAGCACGCGACCGGGACCCTGACCGGGACGGTCAGCGGGACACTGAGAGCGTCCCGCCCGCGCCACCCCGCCCCAGGGGTGGCAAGTGTCTGCCAGTCCTTGTTGGTCTTCCCGGTCGGGGGTGGGGTGAGCACGGTCAGCCCGGTCCGGGTGGGTCGAACAGGTCGAGTTGGTCGACGTGGCGGACGCGCTTCGGGGTGGATCGAGGACGCTTCGGGTTGCCGTGCCCGGGCTCGCGTGGGCTGGCGGGCTCGGCTGGCAGCTCAGCGGAAGCGTGGGCCTGTCGGGCGACCAGCTCCTCGAGGGCGCTGCGGGGAACGCGGAGGATGTTGCCGAGATCGACTACGGGAAGTCCCGACGTGCCGCCGGAGGTCCGCCACTCCTTGGCCATGGCGTACGCCTTGGTGCGGCCGATGCGGAGGATCTCGCAGGCCTCTTCGACCGTGAGCAGGTCGAGCGTCTCGGGTCGGAGTCCGCGTTGCGGTTGATCCTCCAACATTCTCGCAGAGTACCGGGGAATCTACGAGAACGCTAGTGACTCGTGTTTCTCGTTGAGCTACGATGGCGGCCATGAGCAAGCGAGTCCTCGGCATCCGCCGGACGATGACCCCGAACCAGATCGTCGCCTTGAACGTGGCCAAGGCCCGGGCGCTGCGGGGCTGGACCCAAGAGCAGGCCGCCGAGGCCCTCGCCCCGTACCTCGGGACCCGCCTATCGGCAGCGAGCCTCTCCGCCATCGAGCGCTCGGCGTGGAAGGTCGATCGGATCAAGCAGTTCAGCGCCGATGACCTGCTGGCGCTGTCGCGGGCCTTCGATCTCCCGATCGGCTACTTCTTCACCCCTCCCCCGCCGGGCGAGGACGCCGGCCTTCATGCGCCCGACGCCGGCATGAAGGGCCTCGACCCGATCGTGCTGCTCGACGCCGTCCTCGGACGGCCCGACAACCTCGACCACTGGGCCCGCGAGCTTGACGCGTACGCGGCAAGCGTCGCCCCCGAACCCCGCAGCAAGCGCGAGAAGCCGTCGGTCTCCCCCTCCGACCTCCCCGATCGACTCGCCGCGCTCGGGACGAGCCGCTCCCGTGCGCTGCTGCGGCAGGCCTTCGGCGACGTCACGAGTGCGGGCGACGTCCTCGAGCGACTCGCCGAAGCGATCCGAACGCTTGATGCGGGCGCTGCCGAGGACCCGGGCTGATGAGCGAGGCCGCCGCAGGCGGCGCGCCGAGGTCGCGGCGGCTGGCTGCGGTCCCTGCCGAAGAGGGCCGGGCTACCCCCACGCTGTGGGATGACCCGGACTACTGGGAGCCGCTCAGCGACGCGGCGGTAGAGCTGGCGGCCCGGGCGTTCCAGGCGCGCCTCGCAGGGGAACGAGCCGGGCCTTCACCGCTTCGTCGGTCGCGGGCTGTCCCTTCTTCGCGGCCGGCTTGACGATCGCCCGCCCGACGATCGCCGCCAGGAGCGCGCGCTGCTCGTCGACAGGCATGTCGTCCCAAGCCCGCCGAAGCTCGCTCACCCGACCGAACCAGCCGGTCGCCAGCTCGGTCTCCTCGCGCACCGGCAGGAGCCGGTTGAGTTCAGCGGTGCGGGTGGAGATGGCGTCGTACTTGGCGACGTAGACGTCAACCGGGAGGCGGTGCGCCTGAGCCTTCAGTGCCTCGAGCTCGTCCTCCTGGATGCGGAGCTCATCCATGATCCCCTCCGCCTCGTCATCGACCCTGCTCAGTGCCGCGGCGAACCGCTTGTCGCCGAGGCGCTCGAACATCTTGTCCACATAGACCCGCTCGACGGCCTCGCCCTTGATGTTGCACTGGCCGTCGATGCGGCATCCGTAGATCTGGACGCCCTTCTTGACGTTGGAGTTCAACTGCCCGCCGCAGACGTCGCACACGAGCAGGCCGGTCAGCAGCTGCTTGGCCTTGTGCGAATGCCGACCATGGTTGCGACGGTTCAGCAGCTCGACGAGCCGTCGGAACGTGGACTCGTCGACGATCGCTTCGATGGCTGGCGACCGGCCCAGCTCGGTGCCGTTGCGGACGAGGATGCCGGCAAGCCGGGGCGAGAGCAGTGTCTTGCGGAGGCTGGTCAGCCGCCACGTCGAGCTGCCGAGCCTGGTCTGCACTCCACGGGCCTCCCAGTCGCGAGCGATCGTCGTCAGGCCGGCGCTGCCAGCGAGCAGCCGCTTCACCGCGTCACGGATGAGCGCCGCCTCGTCGGGCTCGGCGATCCAGCGGTCGTGATCCGTCGCTTGGCAGCGCCCGTCCTTCGGCCCGCACCCGCAGGCTCGGACGTGGCCGAAACCTGGCCACCCGGTGGCCGGTAGCCCGGCGGCTCTGCGCTCGTCATGGGCGCGCACGACCTTCTCCCTCACGTCGTCGGAGTAATACTGATCCGCTCCCGCCACGATCGTCGAGACGAAGCGGTCACGTGGATCCTTGGGGTTCCACACACCCTGCTTGGTGTGGACCTGGACGTCGCCGAGGCGGGCCCAGCGCCGGAAGTAGTGCTCCTTGTGGCCGGCGTCGCGGAACAGGCGGCTCGGGACCCACGCAACCACCGTCACCGCGTGCCCTTGAGACGCCAGCTCGACGACGACCTCGTTCAGCGCAGCCAGACCGGGACGCTCGCCCTTGCCCTGTCGGTGCCGGGTGTCCTCGTTCCCGGACTCGTCGTCGTCGGTGAACAGCCACTCCGGCTTCGTGCGGTACTCGTGCAGATCGCAGATCGCATCGACGTCGTCCGCCTGCCGGCGCAGCTGCTCCTCGGAATCGTCGAACGACATCCGGCGGTACCGAACCGCCAAGCGCTCGACCGGTCGTCCCATGGGGCGACCGTACGTCTAGGGGTGCACTAAGTCAACGTCTCTGGATAGAAGTAGATCAAGTGACGTACCTCCCGCTCCTTCACCGACTTGGCGAGGGTGAAGGCGTTTCCCTCCTGGTCGAGCAGGGTGAAGTCGGGAGCCTTGTCACCGGGCTTGAGCGGCATGGGCCGAGGCTATGCCGATGGGAATCACCGTTCGTCGGCAGCCCGCGACACGGAGGCTTCGCCTGTTTCTCGGACGGCCGGAGCGAAACCCATCGACTGGTAGGAGTCGTACTGGTACGATTCTTACCATGAGGGTTACGGAGAAGGGTCAGGTCACGATCCCGAAGGAACTGCGCGACGCCCTCGGAATCGGTGCCGGCACCGAGGTCGAGTTCGAGCGCAGAAGGGACACCATCGTCGTCAAGAAGTCTCGGACGACAAACCAGCGCGGGAGTCGACTTGTCGAGCGCCTGCGCGGGCGCGGTGATGTCCCGATGACGACCGACGAGATCATGGCGCTCACCCGCGCTGAGCGACCGTGACCACGGGGACGCTCGTCGACTCGAACGTCCTCCTCGACATCTTCACCGAGGACGCCGTCTGGCTCGAGTGGTCGTCGACGGCGCTCTCCGCGGCAGCAGAGGACGGGCCGCTCGTGATCAACCCGATCGTCTACGCCGAGGTCTCGGTGCGCTTCACCCGGATCGAGGACCTCGACGACGCGCTCGCTCCGGAGGACTTCCGCCGGGCTCCCCTTCCCTGGACCGCCGGCTTCCTCGCCGGCAAGGCGTTCCTCGCCTACCGACGCAACCGTGGCACAGCACCCACACCGCTCCCCGACCTGTACATCGGCGCGCACGCCGCGGTCGATGATCTCGCCCTCCTGACGCGCGACCCGTCCCGCTACCGCACGTACTTCCCGCGCGTCCAGCTGCGCGGTCCCGACTCCTGAAGCCCGGCGTCTACGCGCCCGGATAGAAGTAGATCAAGTGACGTACCTCCCGCTCCTTCACCGACTTGGCGAGGGTGAAGGCGTTTCCCTCCTGGTCGAGCAGGGTGAAGTCGGGAGCCTTGTTACCGGGCTTGAGCGGCATGGTGCCAGGCTAGGCCGGTGAACGTCGACGGTCGCTGGCGCATCGTCGAGATGGAGCTGTGGGACCAGGACGCGATCGACCTCCTCGATCCGGCGTTCATCGAGATCGGTCCGGGCAACCACGGCAGCTTCCGGTTCATCGCCGTCGAGGGCTGGATGGACGTCCGCAGCGTCGAGCGCGACGGCGCACCGGCCATCGAGTTCTCATGGGACGGCAATGACGAGTGCGACCACGCCAACGGCCGAGGGTGGGCGGCCCTGTCGAGCGACGGGTCGTTGATGGGCCGCATCTACATCCACGGCGGCGACGACTCGTCGTTCCGAGCCGTCCGGAGCTGACTCGTCCATCGCTCGAAGCCACGAGCTCACCGTCGGTGCCGCCACTGGGGCGCCGGTGGCCGCACCACGGCGCAGCTCGACAACGAGGCCAAGGAGAAGGGCGTCGAGGGCCGGTGGAAGATGACCAAGGCCCAGCTGGAGCGCGCCGTCGGCCGCTGAGGCCCGGGGGCGGGACGGGCCTGCTCGGCAGCGGGGTGGCGCCGGAAGGCGGTAATCCTTACCCTTCCGGTCGGAGTTCCATGGAACCGCTGTCGAAGATCACCGGCTCCGGGCCGGGCCCCTACCACCGCCAGCCCGTACCCGAGGTCCGCCTCGGCGGCGGAGACCGGCCGTGGTGGGTCCGACTCGGCCTCCTCCTCGCCGGCCTGGGCCTGTTCGTCACGGCGCTCGGCCTGATGAAGTCGGGGGCCCGCTCCCTCATCCCGAGCCTCGAGGGCTCGGCCTTCACCGACTCCGCGTGGAGCACGCTCGGGGTCGGGTGGCTGGGCGCCTGCATCCTGCTGTCGGGCTCGCCGGTGGCGGCGTCGGCCCTGACGCTGCTCGACGGCGGGGCCATCGACCGCTCGCAGTCGTTCGCCATGCTCACCGGCTCGCGTCTGGGCGCGTCGTTCGTCGTGCTCGTCGTCGGCGTGGTGTACGCCCTCCGGCGCAACGCAGGGCGCCGGGCGCCCCTGTCGATCGGCGTCTACGCCCTCGCCGTCACCGCCTTCGCCTACCTGCCTGGCGCCGCGCTGGGCTGGTGGCTCCTGACCGAGGGCCACCTCGACGGCATCGACCTGGCCGCCTCCCCCGGGTTCGTGTCGGTGACGGACCGCGCCTTCGGCTGGCTCCCCGACCTGCTCGCCGAGCACCTCGCCGGCGGCCTCCTCTTCCCGCTCGGCGTTGCGGTGCTCCTCGGCGCGTTCGCCTGCATCGACCGGGTCCTCCCGGCGGTCGACAGCGAGCGGTTCGAGCACGGCCGGCGCCTCTCGAACCCGTGGGTGATGTTCGGGCTGGGCTGCTTCGTGGCCCTGCTGACGCTGTCGGTGTCGGTCGCCCTCACGCTGCTGGTGCCACTCGTGGCCAACGGCTACCTGAAGCGCGAGGACACGCTCCCCTATATCGCCGGCGCCAACATCACGACGCTCGCGGACACGCTGGTCGCCGCGGTGCTGCTGGGCAACCCCGACGCAGTGCGCGTCGTGCTGGCCGAGGTCATCGGGGTGACGACGGTGACGGTGCTGCTGATCGCGGTCGCCTACCCGCTCATCCGGCGGGGGGCCATCGCCTGGGCCCGCGTCGTTCTCGGCGGCCGCCGGCAGCTGGCGACGTTCGTCGCCCTGCTCCTTGCCGTACCCATCGGGCTCATCGCGATCTGACGGGCGGTCAGCCCGGGGTGTTCACCATGTGGGTGGCCGCCATCTCGAAGTAGTCGAGCAACCGCTGCCGCGCGGTCGGGTCGACGTCGGCCGAGGCGACGGCGCCGCGCATGGCGTCGAGCCAGGCCTCGCTCTCCCGCCGGCCGATGGCGAACGGTGCGTGGCGCATGCGCAGGCGGGGGTGCCCCTTCGTGTCGCTGTAGGTCGTCGGGCCGCCCCAGTACTGCCCGAGGAACAGGGCGAGGCTCCGCTTCCCGGGTTCGAGGTCGGCGGGGTACAGCGGACGGATGCGGGCATCAGCTTCGATGGCGTCGTAGAAGCGGTCGACCAGCGCGTCGAAGAACTCCTGCCCGCCGACCTCGGCGTAGAGCGTCGGCTCCTCGCTCACGCCGCCGACGGGAAGCGCACGTACGTGTCCATCAGGAGGAGGCCGAGCTCGCGGTTGCGCGCCGGCTCCCCGTCGACGACGCCCCGGGCCCGCAGGTCGTCGACCAGCCGGTCGACGACGGAGCCCTCGTCGAGGTCGTCGGCGTGGGTCCGCCACGTGTCGCGCTCGGCGTCGTCGGCGAAGCAGTAGGCCTTCCACGACACCGACAACCGCAGGCTGCTCCAGTCGTACTCGGCTCGCTCCTCGCCGGTCGCGGCGTCGACCAGGAGCCAGCGCTCTCCCGCGTCGTCGAGCCGGCGCAGCTCCGCTTCGCCCCGCACCGGCGGCGGCGCGAGCTCGGGGCCGCCGACGGGGTCGACGCCGTGGAACAGCGTGTCGGTGTCGAGCACCATCGCGGTGTCGGCGCCGCCGGCGTGGAGGCGGCACGACCCGTCCGGGCCGTCGGGCCAGAGGGAGAGCTCGCCGCCGGTGCCCTCGGTGAACCAGCCGATGCCGGTGGCGATGGGCATGCGCCAGGCGTCGAACAGGCCGCTGTGGTGCATCACGACCAGGAGCCACTGGGGCACGCCCTTGCGGTTGAGCCCTCGGAACTCGGGCACGTCCGTGTGCACCGCCAGCTCCTGGCCCGGCAGCATCACGTTCGCGTAGGCGATCGACGGTTCGATCACCGGCCGGCCGTGGACCTCGCGGGCCGCGGTCAGCAGCGCCTCGTGGTGCAGGAACCGCTCGATGCCGTCGGTGAGCGGGCGACCGTGGTAGGCGTACTCCTCGCGGAAGTAGCTCGTCCGGGCGCCGAGCTCGCCGACGGGCAGGTCGGTGCGCCCCAGTCGTCCGCCGGTGCGACGGAAGTTCAGGACCGAGTCGTGGCGCTGGGCGAGGCCCCGGCCCACGTCGGACTCCAGCTTCTCGTGCGACGAGTACGTGCGGTAGCGCTCGGCCCGCCGGGCCAGCGCCACCATCGACGCGCCGCCGTCGCCGAACACCGGGTCGACGATGACGGTCTTCGATGACCCGGGCATGACCGCAGGAGGGTAGCGACGGCCCGCCCGCGGTGGCACAGTGCGGCCGTGGCCGACGACAAGCCGAAGCTCAAGCTCGTGACGCTGGTGGTGCAGGACATGGAGGCCATGGTCGGCTTCTACGACCGCCTCGGCCTCGACATCGCCGCGGCCGACCCGCCCTGGGACGCCCTGCACCGCTCGACCGAGGACACGGTCGACACGGGCCTCGACCTCGATGCCGTCAGCTTCGCCCCGAGGTGGAACGAGGGCTGGCCGGCCGGCAAGACCGGTGTGGTCGTCGGGTTCGACCTCCCGACGCGCGATGCGGTCGACACCACGTACGCCGACCTCGTCGCAGCAACCGGCGCCACGGGCCAGCAGCCGCCGTACGACGCCTTCTGGGGGGCTCGCTACGCAGTGCTCACCGATCCGGAGGGCAACTCGGTCGGCCTGATGAGCCCGATCGACCCGGACCGCCGCGGCGCGCCGCCCGAGATCGGCTGACCGGACGGCTCAGCAG